>NZ_JBRRCR010000020.1:0-61650 GCF_056759115.1 Stenotrophomonas sp. STEN087
GGGTGTCTTAGTGCGCCCCCCAGACCCACCGCACCGCACTCCCTCGTCTCGGTGTGCTTCGGGAGCCTTCTGCCCCCGCGACGCCCCCCCCCCCCCCACGCCAGGGCGACCTCAGGCCAGCGCGGCCAGCGCTTCCACCAGGGCGTCCATCTGCTGCGGCCGGGTGAACACCGAGGGCGTGACCCGCACACAGGCGCCCGATTCCAGGCCATCGCGATGCGTGGTGAACACGCGGTGCTCATCCAGCAGCCGCTTCTGCAGCGCCATGTTGTCGGCCACGCTGGTGCGGCCGCGCAGGCGGAAGCTGGCCAGTGCGCTGGCCAATGCCGGGTCCGGCGAGGACAGCACTTCCAGGTGCGCCATCTGCCGCGCGGGCACCGTCCAGCGTTCGCGCAGGTAACGCAGGCGTGCCTGCTTGTTGGCCGAGCCGATGCGCTGGTGCAGGGCAATGGCTTCGGGCAGCGCCAGGTACGCGGCGAAATTGACCGTGCCGGTATGCACGCGGCTGCCCACGCGACCATCATCGGTCTCGCCCATGTACGGGTCGAGGTCGGCCACGCGGCCCTTGCGCACGTACATTGCGCCCACGCCCACCGGCGCGCCGATCCACTTGTGCAGGTTGATGCCCACGAAATCGGCCTTCAGGTCCGGCACGGCGAAGGCGATCTGGCCGAAGCCATGGGCGGCATCGACGATCACATCGATACCGCGTGCACGCGCACGCTCGGCAATCTCGGCCACCGGCAGCACCAGGCCGTGGCGGTGGCTGACCTGGGTCAGCAGCACCAGCTTCAGCTTCGGCAGCCGCGCGAAGGCGGCGTCGTAGGCCTGCAGGATCTGCGCGCGGTCGGGCACCGCAGGCAGGGCGATGCGCTCCACCTGCACGCCGCGCCGCTGCTGCAGCCAGCGCATGGCGCCGATCATGCTGTCGTAGTCCACGTCGGCGTACAGCACCTGGTCGCCCGGCGACAGGCGGTTGTAGCCGCCGATCAGGGCCAGCATCGCCTCGGTGGCACCGCGGGTCAGCGCGATCTCGTCGGCCCCGACGCCCAGCATGTCGGCCACCTGCCGGTGCACGGCCATGTACTCGGCGGGGAACGTGTGGCGCCCGTACCAGGCGTTGCCGCGGTTCACCTCGGCGGTGTGCCGCTGGTAGCTGGCCAGGGTTTCGCGACCCATCGCGCCCCAGTAGCCGTTTTCCAGGTGGTTCACTTCCTCGGTGATGTCGAAGTGGCTGGCCACGGCGGCCCAGTAGCCTTCATCGCGGGCCAGCACGTCCGGTGCCACGGTCGTTGCAGGAATCTCCATGGCCGCAGGGTAGCGTGCAGCAGCCATGGCAGGCAGTGAAGACAGCGATGCGGCGGCCGGCAGCAGGGTGCCGGCGCGCAGCAGGTTACGGCGGCGGCTGTCCATCAGAAGGTCAGCCGGTACTGCGCGTACACGTTGGCACCGTCGGTGTCGTAGGGTGCGTTGCGCGAGTAGATCAGGCCGCGGCTGGCCTGGAAGGTCGCCTCGTCCGGGTAGCGGTCGAACACGTTGTCCACGCCCACGCGCAGGCTGTGGTGCTCGTTGATGCGGTAGCCGGCGGCCAGGTCGAGGAAGGTCATGTCACCGAAGCGCTGGTAGATATCGCCAGTCGCATTGCCGGTCGAATCGGTCCAGGCGCCGTAGTAGCGCACGCGCGCCATCAGCGACCACGCGCCCACGTCCCACGTGCCGGTGAAGCTGCCCTTGTGCTCCGGCAGGCGGTCTTCGAACAGCACGCGCTGGGTTTCATTGGTCGCTACCGAGGTGCTGCCGTTGTCCACGCGGGTGCGGTTGAAGTTGTAGGCCAGGGTCAGCGTCATGCGGCCGGTGCCGAGATCGCGCAGGTAGTTGCCGACCACGTCGACGCCACTGGTGGTGGTGTCGAAATCGTTGGTGAAGTAGTTGACCGAGGTGTAGCCCAGCGGGTTCGGCGTGCCGGCCGGAATGGCGAAGCTGGCCGACTGGCTGAAGCGGTCGCTCAGCTTGATGCGGTACACGTCCACCGAACCGGACAGGCCCACATCGGTGCGCCAGGTCAGGCCCAGCGAGGCGGTGCGCGATTCTTCCGGGGTGAGCGGCTTGGCGCCGAGCAGCTGCGCCAGCGGATCACTCGGCGACAGGCGGCCGCTGGTGAAGATCTGCAGGGTACGCGTGTCCAGGCCCTGGGTGGTGCTGGTGGTGTTCAACTGCGCCGGGGTGGGCGCGCGGAAGCCGGTGGAGAACGTACCGCGCAGGGCCACGTCCGGGGTGATCGCAAAGCGCGCCGACAGCTTGCCGTCCACCGTGTTGCCGAAGCTGGAGAAGTCTTCATAGCGGCCGGCGGCACCGATGCTCCAGCGCTCGCCCAGCGGCACTTCCATATCGACGTAGGCGGCGTGGCTGCGCTGATCCCACTTGCCGGCCTGGGTGTCGGAGAAGCCCGGTGCGCCGTTGGCATTGGCTTCCAGGCCGGCCGCTGCGCCGGGGCCGACGGCGTACGAAGCCGGATCACCGGCGCGCACTTCATAGGTTTCCTGGCGGAACTCGGCACCGAAGGCGACGTTGACCGGCTTGGCCAGCGCGGCCACGTCCCACTCGTAGTTGAAATCGACGTTGGCGTTCTTCTCGGTCTGGGTCAGGCGGCCGAGGTCGAACGAGGTCGGGCTGTCCGGGCCCAGCGAAGCGTTGATCGCGTTGTCCAGGCTGTAATCGATGGCGTTGCGGCCGTACGACGCGCTGACATCCCAGCGCAGCTTGGGGGTGATCTCGCCGCGCAGGCCACCCACCAGCTGCAGGTCGTTCTGCACGTTGCCGTACTGCGGGCTGAAGCCCACCGGGTAGATGGAACGCAGATCCCAGCCGGGGAAGATGCTGGTGGTGCGGTAGGCGCCGGTGGTGGTGTCCGGGTTGCGCCAGTTGAAATCGCTGACGCCATCGCTGTGGCTGTACAGGCCGAAGGCATAGACCTCCAGCGTATCGCTGGCGTTGGCCTTCAGGTTGAAGCCCACGCGGCGGCTTTCCAGCTCGGGCTGGCCCCAGCGCTGCACGGGGTTGGGCACGTCCAGATCCGGGTGCGCGGCCTGGAAGGCGATGGCATCGGGACGCTGGCGGGTGCGCGAGGTGGCATCGGAGTTCGACGATTCGGCGAACAGCGCCAGGCTGCCGTAGTCGCCCAGCGCCCAGCCGGTGCGGGCGCTGAAGTCACGCGAGGCACCATCGCCCTGCGCGTACTGCGAGTAGCCCGCGGTGATCTCGGTGCCGGGGCTGTCTTCAAGAATGATGTTGATGACGCCGGCGATGGCGTCCGAACCGTACTGCGCCGAGGCACCGTCGCGCAGCACTTCGATGCGCTTGATGGCACTGGTCGGAATCTGCGCGAGGTCAGCGGCCTGCGCGCCGCGGTTGCCCAGCAGCGCGCTGCGGTGGAAGCGGCGGCCGTTGACCAGCACCAGGGTCTGGTCCGGCGACAGGCCACGCAGGGTGGCCGGGCGCACGAACACCTGGCCATCGGCCATCGGCAGGCGCTGCACCACGAACGACGGCACCAGCTGCGCCAGCACGTCCTTCAGGTCGGTGGAATCGACGGACTTGATGTCTTCCTTGGTGAACACATCCACCGGCGCCAGCGTTTCGAACTGGGTGCGGTTGGAAGCGCGGGTGCCGGTGACCAGCATGGCATCCAGCTGGGTCGGCGCGGCATGGGTGCCACCATCAGGGGTGTCTGCCGTACTGGCATCTGCTGCGATCGCGCCTCCTGCGCTGACCATGGAAAGGGCGAGGAGGATGGAACGCGACAACAACGAGCTCTGCACGACGGGTACTCCGGGACTGCACGACAGGGTCAGGCGCGCCTGTACAGGCGGCCTGGACAAGTCGCGCAGTCTCGGCGCGATGTGTGAAGCGGACGTTACGTGAACGCGACAGGAGGAAGTCGTCGTGGGCGGCACCCTCAGCACGCGCGTAATAGAATCAAAGCATCGCGCACGTAAGGAGACCGCATCATGCGCCTGCTACACCTCACCCTGCCGGTGTCCGATATGGGCACGGTCGCCGCCTGGTTCCACGACGTGATGCAGCTGCGCGTGGTCGGCAACCACGTGCACATCGGCTGGAGCACGATCGAACTGCAAGAGGCCAACGGACAGCCGCTGGGCGGCGTGCACCTGGCCTTCAACGTGCCTGACAACCGCTTCAACGAGGCCATGACGTGGCTGCGCGAGCGCATGCCGCTGCAGCGCAATCCCGAAGGCATCGATTACTTCGCGCTGGAGAGCAACTGGCAGTCGCAGTCGGTGTATTTCACCGGGCCGGATGGACTGATCCTGGAACTGATCGGCCGCAAGCGCCTGCCGGCCAGCACGCATGCCGGCGCGTTCCACGGCAGCGAACTGACCTGCCTGAGTGAAGTGGGCCTGCCGAGTGCGGACGTGGATGCGGTGCGTGCGGAGGCCAGCGCGCGTTTCGGGCTGCAGCCGCTCAGCCCGCCCTCATCGCATTTCGCGCCGATGGGCGATGACGAGGGCTTGTTGATCGTAGTGGCCGCGGATCGCCGCTGGTTCCCCGAGCAGAAGGACCTGCCCAACGCGCAGGGCCTGCTGCTGTGCGTGGGTGATGTGCAGGGCAGCGGTGAGCTGTCCGATGCCGCACAGGGCTGGCGGGTGTTCGCGTAAATCCACGGCCCACGGTAGCGCCGGGCCGTGCCCGGCGGACACTGTCCCGGCGCGCAGAGACGTGTCAACCAAGGTTGACACCTACCAACTGCCCGACGCGCCCCCGCCGCCACTGCTGCCACCGCCGCCGGACCAGCTGGACGACGACGAGGACGACGAAGAGCTCGACGAGGAGGACGAGGAGCGCGAGCTGCCGCCCGAACCGCCACCTCCACCGCCGCCGCCCTTGGACATCAACAGGATCCAGCCGACGTACGCCGCAAACCCTGCCACCGACGACAGGAAGATGCCGGCATCGGAATCGCGTGTCGCATCGACGATCCACAGCGCGGCCAACCCGGCCACGATGAGGAACACCAGCAACCGCACCGCGAACTCGACACGGCTGCGCTGCCAGCAATCACGCGCAACGATGCAGGGCAGCATGACCAGGAACGCGAGCACGCCCAGCGCGATGTAAGCCGCCACGTGGATGACCAGGCCGGGGAACACGCCGCGCGTGAGCTGCAGGGTCAACGCCAGCACCGCGCTGATGGCCAGCATGGCAAACAGCGTGCGGCGGGTGCCGCGGCTGCGCCGCCAACTGCGCCCACAGCCCCAGAAGACGGGCACGAAGAACGTCAACAGCATGTCCATGCCGAGCGCCGCGCGCGGCTGGAAGATCGCCGTCAACAGCATGCCCACGATGATCACGCCCAGCCACTCCAGCGGTGCGCGCCACCAGCGGCGCGGCTTGGGGCCATCGCCCACCGCTGCCTCCGCGGCCTTTGCAGCGGCTTTCCGGCGCTTCTTGCGCGGCCCGCCCGGCCGCCGCAGCGGTGGCGGGTCCATCATCCGCGGTGATCGCCACAGGCCGACGAAGAACGCCAGCAGCGCGGTACTGAACACCACCGTATCGAAGTTGCCCCAGGCGATGTCCAACGGATTGTTGCTGGGCGGCGGTGGCAGCGGCTCGCCATCGATGAGCTGGACCAGCTGCGCGCTGCCGTCGATCACGCCCTGGTCGATGTCACCGTCGCGGAAGCGCGGCAGGATCGTTTCTTCGATGATGCGCTTGGCATAGGCATCGGGAATCGCGCCTTCCAGGCCATAGCCCGGTTGGATGCGCACGTGCCGGTCCTGCACGGCCACCAGCAGCAGCACGCCATCATCCACGCCTTTGCGCCCCAGCTGCCACTGGTCGTACACGCGCTGGGCGTAGGCTTCGATGCTCTCATCACCGGTGCTGCCCACCACCAGCACCTGCAGCTGCGCGCCGCCGCTGCGTTCGAACAGCGCGCGCGACTGCTGCTGCAGGCGGTCGGTGGTGCTGGCCGAAAGTACGCCGGTGACATCGACCACCGGCGAATCCAGCACGGGAATCCGGGTCTGGGCGATGGCCAGCAGGGGCACTGCCAACAGCAGCATCGCGCACCACAGGTAGGCCAGCAGGTGCCGGTGCATGTGTCGCGGTCGTGCCATCAGTTTCTCCATCGTTGTTACTTCAGCCGCCCTGCCCGGCTTCGATCTGCGCATGCAGCGCCTGCAGGCGCGCCACCTGGGCGTCGAATACCTGCAGGTCCGCATCCACCAGCGCCGACCAGTCCGGTGCGTGGCCCAGCAGCTGCGCCACCTGTTCCTGCGGCGCACGGTCGAAGCCTTCGGACAACACGGCCAGATAGCGCTCGCGGAAGCCCTGCGGATCCTGCTGCTCCTGCACGTACAGCTGCACGGCGACGAGACCGGCGAACAGATAGTTGGCCAGGTACAGCGGATCTTCGTACATCAGCCGCTTGGTTTCCCAGGTGGCGCCCAGCGCAGGGTAGCGCTCGGCCATCATCCCGTAGCCGGACAGCACCTTCAGGGTCAGCGCATCGAGATCATCGGCAGTGCCGAGCGTCCCAGCGGCCACGCCCTGGTAGATCGACTGCTCCAGCTGCGCCTCCTCGGAGGCGATGAACAGCTGCAGCACGATGTCATCCAGCAGCGACGTGAGGTAATAGGCCTTGGCACGTGGGTCCTGCGCCTGCCGGTACAGCTGGTCGCGGAATTCCAGCTCGTTGAAGATCGCGTAGGCCTCGTTCAACCACGAGGTGCCGTTGCGATAGAACGCCGACACGTTCCCGCGCTCCATCCATTGCCCATGCACGGCATGCCCGGCCTCATGCACGACCTCCACGTCGCTTTCCAGCGTGCCGCCGCGCTGGCCGACGAACAGCAGGGAGGGCACACCAGGGGCTGCGACCGGGAAGGCATCTGCGCTGCGCGGACCCAGCGTCGGGGCCATGTCCATGCGCCGCTGGGCCGGGTCGAGCAGTGCGCGTACTTCACTGGCGTACTCAGATCCCAGCCCGCGCATCGCATCGGCGGCGGTATCGCGCACCTGCTCAAGGGTGAGGACCGGCGGTACGAAGCCTGCATCGGGCAGGCTGAGATCCCAGATCTGCGGGTCGGCCATGCCCATATGCTCGGCATGCCGCAAAAGCTCGTGCTGGTAGGCACGGCGCTGCGAAGCATGGCGCTGCACGGCGGCCAGGGTAGCCTGCACCGCATCCGGATCCAGGCCCATGCGGCGGTAACTGTGCTCGGGAGCACTGCCATCCCCCTGCAGTTGCGAGGCGCGATCGTTGACCTGCACCAGCGCCAGCAGCGTGCTGGCCATGGCTTCACGCTGCGACGCCACGCCCTGCCAGTAGCCCTTCCAGCCGGCCTCGCGCAGCGCACGGTCCGGGTGCCGTGACAGCGCCGTGCTGTCCTTGCGGCTGTCCAGCAGCCCGCCGTTGCTGGGGAAGGCCGGATAGCTGGCATGTTGCAGCAGCTGCCGCTGCAGGCGCGCGAATGCATCCAGGGCCGGACTGGCCACCTCGTCCACGGCATCTTCCACGCCTGCAGCAGGCGGCGTGGAGCTGTTGGTGTTGCCCAGCGCGCGCGTGCGCAGCCAGGCGTAGGGCGCCATCCAGCGCGCGTCGGCCGGTGCATCGACCAGCGCCTTGCGCGCGATGCCGGCGGCGTCATCGCACACATCCGCAACGGCGCGCTGCGCCTGCACCGGGCGGGAGTCACGTGCATTGCGTGCGGCCTGCAGGTGCAGGTAGGCGCGATGACGCTGGCATTCGCCGAGCAGGCGCTCGGCCTGCTGTACGCGCGTCGCGGGGTCCGTCGGGCCGGCATCACGCAGCGTGGCGACAGCAGCGGAGAGCCTGGTGCGTGCCGCCTGCTCGGCCGCCGCATCGGCGAACCAGCTGCGGTCGTCGGCGTGCAACGTCTGCGCGCTGAGCGTACCGGTGGAGAGCAGCAGCACGCTGGCGGTGATCGATCGCATCCTGCGGGTGTTCATGACAACGTCCTTTGTAGAGTCGACCTTGCTCGACTGGATTCATCCGCAGTCGAGCAGGCTCGACTCTACGCCATGACCCAACCGACGGCAGGGTCAGATCGATTCGTCTTCACGCTTGACCAGCTGCCAGCACGGCCTGCGGGCGAAGGTGTAGGTCTGCTGGTCGCTGGTGTCGGGGGTGCGCATCTGCACCTGCATCTGGCCATCGGCCAGGGCGGTGACCTGCATTTCGCGGCCGCGGCCCTTCAGCGTGGCCGGGTCCGGCATCACCGGCCACTCGACCTCGGCCAGCGCGACGGTGCGTTCGATCGTGGCCGGTTCGGGCTCGGCGCCGGCATCGATGTAGCTGTCCAGCAGCGGATCGGCCGTGGCCACTTCCTGCAGGGTGATCTCATGCCCGAAGTGCGCGAGGAACTCCTCGAAGACCGGGTGGGGGCACTGCGTGCCGGCATCGGCCGGGGCGGCAACCGGCGCGGCCGGGGCACTGGCGGTGGCGGCCGTGCGGGTCGGGGCCGGCGCCGCAGCTTCGGCCGGTGTTGCCTGTGGCGCGGGCTTGCAGGCCGACAGCGCGAGCCCGAGGGCAAGTGCCAGGGCGGCGTAGTGAAGCTGGCTCAAGGGATCCTCCTGATTCCGGGTTCGTCGCGCGGGTGGCTGGCGCGGGGTAGGCAAGCATAGCTACGGTCGGGTTAACTGCGCTTCCACATCCGTGGCCCGGAACCGCTGCGGGCCACGGGGGTAGACTAGCCCGCTCCCGCCCGACCCTGGTTTCCCATGCGCACCTTCCTGCTGGTCATCGGCCTGCTGCTCTCCCCGTTCTCGACCGCGCTCGCCGCAGGCGTGCAGGTGCGCGAGGGCGACCTGCTGTTCGTCACCGCGGGGCACAGCGGCCTGAGTGCGGCCATCGACGATGCCACCGCCACGCAGGGCGCGACCAGCTTCGACCACGTGGCCCTGGTGGCTGCCGGTGCGCATGGCTGGCAGGTACTGCATGCCGATGAGAAGGGCTCGCGGCAGCAGACGCTGCTGGACTTCCATCGTGACGCGCGCGGCAAGCAGCGGCAGATCGTGGTGTACCGGCTGCGTGCGGCGCCGGCCGGTGCGATCGTCGATGCGGTTGCCAAGGCGCGCACGATGCTGGGCAAGCCGTACAACACGGCCTATGTATTGAACGAGGACAGCTATTACTGCTCGGATTTCATCGAGCGTGCCTTCCGTGCGCACCATGTGTTCGCGCTGCAGCCGATGAACTTCCGCAACCCGCAGACCGGGGAGATCTCCCAGCACTGGGTGGACCTGTACCGCGGCATGGGCATGGACGTGCCGCAGGGCCTGCCCGGCACCAACCCCAACGACATGGCGACCAGCGTGGTGCTGGAGCGGGTCGGCGTGCTTTAAACCGGCGTGCTCTGAAAAGCGAAGCCCCGCACGAGGCGGGGCTTCAGTGTTCAAACCTGGCCGGAGCCGGGCTCATTCTTCTTCGTCGTTGCCGCCCTGCTGCTGGTTGCGCTGATTGCGCTGCTGCTGTTCCTGCTGCTGTTGCTGCTGCTGGTCACGACCGCGACCCTGCTGCTGATCCTGCTGGTTCTGCTGACCCTGCTGGTTCTGCTGACCTTTCTGGTTCTGCTGGTTCTGCTGTGCCATGTCCGTATCTCCGAAGCCACGCGCGGAATGCGGTGGACGGGGCCATCGTCTGCAGCCGAAGGTTAACCATGCGTTGCAACCCAGCTAGGCTGGCGTGCACGCGCCCGCGAAAACACCGCGCGCCCCTTGCCGCACAAGCCTCTGAAGGATTCATGCGGCGTGTGCATGTGCTCATGCCTGCACGGAAACAGCCGCATTCAGCGACCTTGGCCCGTGTGACGCGCGCATGACGGCCTCATCCCAAGGTCCCCTTTGCAGCCGCGCGCGGCACCGCCATGGTCAGGTCGACAACCGCCGGAGATCCGCATGGCCCCGCAGAACGCAGTACGCCCTTCCTACGATGACGCCCGCGACCGCTTCGATATCGCGCAGTGGCAGGCCCGGTTCCAGGGGCGGCTGGACGAGGGCCTCAATGCCTGCGTGGAGTGCTGCGACCGCTACTGCGGAAGTGATCGCCTGGCCCTGCGCTGGATCGACGCACAGGGTGCGCTGCACCTGTACACCTTCGATGACCTGCGCGATGCCGCCGCCCGCGCCGCACAGGTGCTGCGTGCCGCCGGGGTTGGCCCCGGCGATGTGGTGGCCGGCCTGCTGCCGCGCACGCCCGACCTGCTGGCCACGATCCTTGGCACCTGGCGCCTGGGCGCGGTCTACCAGCCGCTGTTCACCGCATTCGGCCACAAGGCCATCGAAAGCCGCCTGAAGACCGGCCACACCCGGCTGGTGGTGACCGACAGTGCGCACCGCGGCAAGCTGGACGAACTGGATGCCTGCCCGCAGGTGGCCACCGTACTGACACCCGGCCAGGCACTGCGCGACGGGGACATCGACTGGCGCGCCGCCACCGCGGCCGCAGCGCCCACGCTGGAGCCCGTGCTGCTGCCGGGCGATGCGCTGATGGCCCTGCTCTCGACCTCCGGCACCACCGGCAGCCCCAAGGGCGTGCCCGTGCCGCTGCGCGCGATGATGGCCTTTGCCAGCTACATGGAACTGGCCGTGGACCTGCGCGCCGACGATGTGTTCTGGAACATCGCCGATCCCGGCTGGGCCTACGGCCTGTACTACGCGGTGATCGGCCCGCTGATGCTTGGCCATGCCACCACCTTCAGCGAAGCCGGCTTCAGCGTGCACGGCCTGAACACGATCATCGGCCAGCTGAGGGTGACCAACTTGGCCGGTTCGCCCACCGCGTACCGGCAGATCATTGCGGCCGGCCCCGCCACCAGTGCCGGCATCAAGGGCCAGCTGCGCGTGGTCAGCAGCGCCGGCGAACCGCTGAACCCGGAAATCGCCCGCTGGTTTGCCGAGCACCTGCAGACCACGGTGCTGGACCACTACGGCCAGACCGAGACCGGCATGGTGGTGAACAACCACCACGCGCTGGCCCACAGCGTGCGTCCCGGGTCGTCGGGCTTTGCGATGCCGGGCTACCGCGTGGCCGTGCTGGACGACCAGGGCAACGAGCTGCCACCGCGCACGCCCGGCATCCTCGCGGTGGACCTGAAGCAGTCACCGATCATGTGGTTCACCGGCTACTACCAGGCGGAGACGCCGGCCATCGCCGATGGCTACTACCGCACCGGCGATTCGGTGGAGTGCGAGGACGACGGCTCGATCAGCTTCATCGGCCGCTCCGACGACCTCATCACCTCGTCCGGCTACCGCATCGGCCCGTTCGATGTGGAGAGCGCGCTGATGGAGCATCCGTCGGTGGCCGAGGTGGCGGTGATCGGCGTCCCCGATCCGGAGCGGACCGAGATCGTCAAAGCCTTCGTGATCCTGCGTGATGGGTTTGAAGGCAGCGACGCGCTGGCGCACGAACTGCAGCAGCACGTGCGCCATCGGCTGTCCGCGCATGCCTACCCGCGCCAGGTGGAGTTCGTGGTGGCGGTGCCGAAGACGCCCAGCGGCAAGGTGCAACGGTTTTTGCTGCGCAAGGCGGAGATCGAGAAGCAGGCGGCAGGCTGAGGGTCTTTGGGGTCAGAGCCCTTCCTGCGGAAGGGATCTGACCCCGCGCTGCTACGGCATCACCGGCGGCACATAGGTCAGGGTCATGCCCAGCAGCCACAGCAGGCCCAGCACCAGCGGGATATGCACCAGCAGCTGGATGAAGGTGAAGCCGACGATGTCGCGGGCCTTCAGGCCCAGCACGCCGAGCAGCGGCAGCATCCAGAACGGGTTGATCAGGTTCGGCAGCGCCTCGGCCGCGTTGTAGACCTGCACCGCCCAGCCCAGGTGTGCCTTCAGTTCGTTGGCGGCCTGCATCACGTACGGCGCTTCGATGATCCACTTGCCGCCACCGGACGGCACGAAGAAGCCCAGCACCGCCGAGTAGACGCCCATCACCAGGGCGAAGGTATCGGTGCTGGCCACGTGCACGAACAGGCTGGACAGGCGATGCGCCAGGGTCTGCCCGTCGCCGCCGGCGGCATGGGTGAGGATCATCGCGATGCCGCCGTACAGCGGGAACTGGATGAGCACGCCGGTGGTGCTGGGCACCGCCTTGGCCACCGCGTTGAGGAAGCTGCGCGGGCGCCAGTGCAGCAGCAGGCCCAGCGAGATGAACAGGAAGTTGTAGGTGTTGAGGTTGGCGATGGCGGTGACCACCGGCTTGTTGGCGAACTCGTTGAACAGCCAACCGAAGGCCAGCAACGAGAGCAGGACGGTCAACAGCGGGCTGTATTCCAGCCATTCACCCGGGCGCGTGCGCTGCTGCAGCGGCTCGGCCTCGGCCTGTGCGGCACCGGGGAAATCCTCGGCGGTGCGTGCACTGCCCGCAGCCGGCGCGGTCAGCCAGGCAATCAGCAGCGACACCAGGATCAGCACCGCGGTCAGCGCGATCGACTGCCACAGGAAGATGGTTTCGGTGAAGGGCAGCACGCCGGTGATCTCCACCAGGCCGGGCGGCATGCTGGCCGGGTTGGCCTGCAGCTGCGCGGCCGAGGAGCTCAGGCCCATCGCCCACACCGCACCCAGGCCCAGATAGGCCGAGGCACCGGCAGCGCGGTAATCCATGCGCAGCTCGGTGCGGCGGGCGAGCGCGCGCACCAGCAGGCCGCCGAACACCAGCGAGAAACCCCAGCTGAGCAGCGAGGCCAGCATGCTGACCAGGCCGACGTAGACCACGGCGCCGCGCCCGGTGCGCGGCACCCGCGCGAGGAAATCGATGAAGCGCGCCACCACCGGCGCGGTGGCCAGCGCGTAGCCGCCGATGACCACGAAGGCCATCTGCATGGTGAAGGGGATCAGGCTCCAGAAGCCGTCGCCGAAGGCGCTGGCCGTGGCCTGCGGGGTCGAGCCGAAGCCCATCGCCGCCACCGCGACGATGACCACGCCCAGCACCGCGAACACGTACGCGTCGGGGAACCACTTTTCCGCCCAGGCGGCCGAGCGCAGCGCTGCGCGCGCCATCCAGCCGTCCTGTACTGCTGCCGCTGCTGACGAGGCCATCGCCTACCCTCCCAGGTTCGATGGACCGATTCTGGGCGGTGAGGTGCGGGCTGTCAGCCACCTATTGGTCGTAGGGGGCGGGTGGGTAGTGCCGGCCGCTGGCCGGCAACCCAGGATGGGGTCAGAGCCCTTTCCCGATGGGAAAGGGATCCGACCCCACGCTTCTCAGCGCAGTGCCAGGTCCACTGCGATGCCCGCAAACAGCGCCGCGCCCACCCAGTTGTTGTGCAGGAAGGCCTTGAAGCACGGGCCGCGCTCGCGGTTGCGGCAGATCCAGAATTCGTACACCACCAGCACCGCGGCCACGGCCACGCCGGCCAGGTAGTACCCGCCGAGCCCGCCGCGCACGCCCACCAGGGCCATCGTGGCCAGGAACAGCGCGTACAGCACGCCCTGGATGACCAGGTCCAGCTCGCCGAACAGGATGGCGGTGGAGTGCGAGCCCATCTTCAGGTCGTCCTCGCGGTCGACCATGGCGTACCAGGTGTCATACGCGGTGGACCACAGGATGTTGCCGGCATACAGCAGCCAGGCCAGCATCGGCACCTCGCCCTGCACGGCGGCGAAGGCCATCGGGATGCCCCAGCCGAAGGACATGCCCAGGTAGACCTGCGGCAGGTGGGTGTAGCGCTTCAGGTAGGGGTAGCTGGCGGCCAGGAACACGCCGATGAAGCTCAGGGCGATGGTCAGCCAGTTCAGGGTCAGCACCAGGCCGAAGGCCACCAGCATCAGCACGGCGAACAACGCCAGCGCCGCACGGCCGCTGATCGCACCGGTCGCCAGCGGGCGCGACTTGGTGCGCTCCACGTGCGGGTCCAGCCAGCGGTCGGCGTAGTCATTGATGACGCAGCCCGCCGAGCGGGTGAGCCAGACGCCGGCGGTGAACACGAACAGCGTCCACAGCGGCGGCAGGCCGCCGGTGGCCAGCCACAGCGCCCACCAGGTGGGCCACAGCAGCAGCAGGGTACCGATCGGGCGATCGGCGCGCATCAGGGACCAGTAGTGACGCCAGCGCGGCGTCGGCGCCGGATGCGGCGCGGAAAGGGGGGTGTCAGCCATGGCGATAGGATACTCCTGCGCTGGAGGGTCGGCGGCGCGGGCCTCGAAAAGACAAGGCCCGATGCGCCTGCGCGCACCGGGCCCCGGTGTCCTGCCCTGCGAAAAGATCAGGCCTTTTCGTCGGACTTGTACTCGTAGTAGCCGTAGCTGTAATAGCCCGTGGCACGCTTCTCGACCGCGTTGAAGATCGCACCCTTGATCTGCACGCCGTTCTGCTCGAAGCGCTGCAGCGTCAGCTCGATTTCCTTGGCCTGGTTCACGCCGAAACGGGTGACCAGCAGGCTCGAGCCAGCGTGGGTGGCGACCAGCGCCGGATCGGTCACGGCCAGGATCGGCGGCGTATCGACGATCACCAGATCGTACTTGCCGGACATGTCCTGCAGCAGCTGCGCGAAGCGCGGGTGCATCAGCAGCTCGGCCGGGTTCGGCGGAATGTCACCACGCACCATGTAGTGCATGTTGTCCAGGCCGGCTACCGGATGGATCACGTCGTCGACCGTCAGCTTGCCGCCCAGCACGTCCGACAGGCCCTTCTGGTGCGAAACACCCAGGATCTTGTGCAGGGTGCCCTTGCGCATGTCGGCGTCGATGACCAGCACGCGCTGGCCCGCCTGCGCGATGACCGCAGCCAGGTTGGTGGACACGAAGGTCTTGCCCACGCCCGGGCGCGGGCCCGAGATGGTCAGGATGTTGTTCTTCGCTTCCAGCATGGCGAAGTGCAGGCTGGTACGCAGGCTGCGCAGCGCTTCCACGGTCGGGTCGGCCGGGGCGGTCACCGCCAGCAGGTGCTGGCGACCGTCAGCCACCACGCGCGTGCCGTGCTTGCCCTTGCGCAGCTTGGGCAGCGTGTTGGACACGCTCAGCGGGATGGCGGCGTAGACCGGCAGGCCCAGGGCTTCGATGTCCGCCGGGTCTTCGATGCCCGGATTGAGCATGCGCTGGAGGAAGACGAAGGCGACCGAGAGGAAACCGCCGAGTAGCGTGGCGATGGCTACGATCAGGGCCTTCCGGGGCTTCACGGGGTGGGCAATGTCAACGACTGCGTTGTCGACAATGCGCACGTTGCCTACGGTACCTGCCCGAGCCACGTCCAATTGCTGTGCCTGATTAAGCAGCGCGGTATACAGTTCGTTGCTTACCTGCAAATCGCGAGTCAGCCGCAGTAGCTCCTGCTGAGTATCCGGGAGTCCGCTGACTTCTTTCTTGAAACCTGCTTTGCGCCCTTCCAGATCGCCCATTTGCTTGAGAAGAGCGCGATAAGCGGGATGCTCGCGGGTAAAGCTGCGATCCATCTCTGCCTGCTTAAGCCGCAACTGCTGGATGCTGGCTTCAACCGCAACTTCCTGCTCCAGCAGACCCTTGGTCTGCATGGTGATGTCAACCGAATTCGCTTTGGACTGATAGGCGGTCATCGCAGCCTGAGCTTCTTCTACCTGCTTACGCACGGTAGGAAGCTGCTCCTTCACAAACTGCAACTGAGCGGCAGCTTCAGCGGACCCGCGATCCACATTCTGCCTAACGTACGCGTCAGCCACCCGCTGAACCACCGCCTCCGCTCGAACGGGATCGGTATCTTCGAAGGTCAGCTGCAAGATGCCTGAGTCCTTGCCAGACTCAGTCGCAGCAATGCTCTCCTGGAGTTCAGTCAGGAGGTCAAGACGTCTCAGCTTAGAAACCGAGAACTCCGTTCCGGCATTGGCACGAAGCTCTTCTACCTCAATAAGAACTCCTTTCCCCTGCGCAGAAGCCCCAGCGCTGCCGTGAACCAACTCGTTACCCTCGGCATCGAAGAGAACGTAGCCCTTGCCATCATCATTGGTTTTGAGCGTGAGCTCCTCTCCGATCATCGCAGGCGGCACATCCAGACGACCAATGCGAAGGCGCTCGCCTCCCCAGCCATACTTGGCAAGGCCAAACTTGGGCTGAGCCACACCCTCTGGCACCTCAGGCTTGAACCGCCGGGCAAAGAAATTGCCCAACAGTGGCATCCGCTTCGCGTCAATCTGAGTCTCAAGGTTCAGCTGGTCCACTGCCGTACCAATCACAGTCCTGGACGTCAGCAGTGCAACCTCCGTTGTTGCAGCGGTACTGCTACCACCAAGCGAGGACGATAGGTCTGACAGCCCTGGAATGCTGGGCACCTTGGACTCAACCTGAACCATCGCCTGAGCTTGATACACGGGGGCAGCGAGTAACGCATAGGCCACGCCAACGGCACAGAACACTGCCGTAGTCCCAACAATCCACCATTTGCGATCAATTAAGACGCCAAAGAGTTCGCGCAGGTCAATTTCATCTTCCTTGACTGCTCGGGATTCCGTATGTCTAGTCATTGCGTCCATCTAAATTAGGGGATCAGTCAGCGCCCCGGCGCCCCAAGCCTTCCACAGTAACTGGAATCCAGAACTACCAGAGGCAGCCTCGCAGTGCGCCTGATGACCCCAAACGGAGGGTTGAGAGCCTTCGCTCACCGCCGGAACAGGGCCGGAGCTTGAGAATCAAGCCTTGCAGTGTAACCCAAAGTTGTCCATACCGAGGGACAAGGTCCCGATTGAACAACCACGCTCAGCCCGCGGTCGCCGCTCTTAACGTGATGCGCGTCACACTTTTATCGTCGCGTGAGTTCATTCCGAGCCAACGGCTTGCTCATCTGGACAGCCGCCGCGTCCGACCCAACAGCCAAAGGATCCTTACCATCCGCCTTGTGATGGAGTGTCCAGGCGGCGATCAGAGCGATTCACCCGTCCATTCATCATTTCCGTCTCCCACGGCATGCAATAGCCGTGCCTGCTATGACTTGGCATGTAGTAGCATTAAAGGAATCTCGCCTGAGATCGGCGGACAGTGCGAAGGAAGCGCTTGATGCCCGAGAACCGAAGGGTGTAGCAGCATTGGCAACCATGGGGAGGTGGTTCACCGAATGCGGCAACGCCCAACCACATCGTCTTAAAGCTCAGATGTAACAAAAGGATTTTGATCATGAAGATTGCCGTGGCCGGCACAGGCTATGTCGGCCTCTCCAATGCCGTACTTTTGGCCCAGCACCACCAAGTGGTGGCTCTGGACATCAACCCGGAAAGGGTTGCCAAAATCAATTCCAGAACTTCTCCCATCGAAGACGCGGAGATTGAAGAGTTCCTTGCGAGCAGGGAACTGGACCTCACGGCGACCCTCGATTCCATCGAGGCATACGAGAACGCTTCCTTCGTAATCGTGGCGACGCCGACTGATTACAACCCGGTGACCAACTACTTCGACACGAGTTCGGTTGAGTCAGTGATCAGCAACGTGCTTTCGATCAACCCTGATGCCGTACTGATAATTAAATCCACCATTCCCGTTGGCTGCACCGCCGAACTGCGCCAGCGGCTCGGAACCCCTAACATCATCTTTTCACCGGAATTTCTGCGTGAAGGGAAGGCGCTGTACGACAATCTGCATCCAAGCCGAATCATCGTTGGCGAACGATCGGAAAGGGCTACTCAATTCGCTCAACTGCTGCAGGAAGGAGCAATTCGAAAGGATGTGCCCTTGCTCTTTACCGACTCGACCGAGGCCGAGGCAATCAAACTGTTTGCCAACACCTACCTCGCAATGAGAGTCGCGTATTTCAACGAGCTTGATACATACGCAGCCACTCACGGCTTGGATACGCGCCAGATAATTGAGGGAGTGAGCCTGGATCCAAGAATTGGGGGACACTACAACAACCCTTCGTTCGGCTATGGCGGTTACTGCCTGCCAAAGGACACGAAGCAGCTTCTGGCGAACTACCGCGACGTACCCCAGAACCTGATCCATGCAATCGTGGAAGCCAATCGCACCCGTAAAGATTTCATCGCCGATGAGATCATTCGCCGCAACCCGAAGGTGGTTGGCATCTATCGACTCGTCATGAAGGCAGGCTCGGATAACTTTAGAGCTTCTGCCATCCAAGGCGTCATGAAGAGGATCAAAGCCAAAGGCATTCGCGTAATCATCCATGAGCCAGCCTTGAGCGAGACGCAGTTCTATTCATCGGAGGTTGTGGGTGATCTCGCTGAGTTCAAGGAACGCTCCGATGTAATCATCGCCAATAGGCTGTCGGAAGAGCTAAGCGACGTATCGGAGAAGGTATATACGCGTGATCTGTTCGGCATTGACAGCTGAGATAGAACATCAAGCGAGACATTCGAGGCACTGAAGGCCGATGTTAGTCAAACAGAATTTGCGAATGATCAAGCGCCGCGCCAAGTCGATCCCCGACGCTGCGCGAGCCGCTATTGGCGTATGGACACAGAAATGGCAGCGGAGCCCTTGGGAATCTGATCCCGTCGGCAAGCTCGAGGCCTCCCCGGGTCGCAACTACGACGCCACGATTGATGGCGTCCAGGTCACGACGGTTACGCCGCCAAACGGACACTACATGACGACATTTTTTGATGTCTGTCCGTTTTCTCCATCTGGGAACCTCATCGCTGTTACCCGAGTACCATTCATAAACAGGGTACCTGTCCCGGGCGATAAAGCATTGGTATGCGTCATTGACCTTCGCACTGGCGAGACCAAGACCGTACATGAGACCGGCGGCTGGGGAGCGCAACTTGGAGCAAATGTTCAGTGGGGCTCAAGTGATCGCACTCTCTTCTGCAATGACGCAATTGCCGGCAGAGCACAGGCAATACGAATCGACCTTGATAACGGCCAACGGACCAGTCTAAATGGCCCGGTGTACGGAACCGACCCCGGGCGCAGATATTCCTACTCCGCTGACCTTCGACTTATCAATGCGCTGATACCGGGATATGGAATTCCCGAAAATCCGTTTGAAAAGTACAAAGAGCCCGAGCGATGCAGCTCGTCGAACGGCTTGTGGAGAACCGATCTCGAAACAGGCGCCTGCGAACTTGTTGCGTCACTGAGCGATATTGTCGCGCAACTTGGCGGCCAGGAGAAGTTAATCAGGGGAAAATACTTCCTATTCAACGTGAAGGTCGACCCAACTGGAACCAAGCTTCTTCTTGTCATTTTCATAAAGGAGATCCCCGGCAGAGTCGGGCACGCATTGCAGTTGGTGACGACAGATCTTGATGGCAGGAATGCGCGACTGGTCGTTACGGATTCTGAATGGAGAAAGGGAGGCCATCATCCCAACTGGAGTGCTGACGGCAGCGGGATTCTGATGAACCTCAAAATCGAGGGCAAGATGCGGTTTGTCAACATATCGCCTAATGATGGTTCGATTGATCTCGTCGGCGGGGATGCTAAGGGAAGCGGCCATCCGACATTGCATTCAAGTGGAAAGCACATCCTGACGGATTCGTATATATCAGAAGGATTCAAGGACAGCCAAGGCAATGTCCCTCTCCGCTTGATCGATGCAAAAAAAGGCACCGAGCGCAGTATCTGCAAGATATTCACAAAGAACTTGGACGGCCCTCGGCGCATAGACCCGCATCCAGCATGGGACATGAACCACCAGCGAATCGCGTTCAACGGAGTTGTTGACGGGTTTCGCCAAGTAATGATTGCCGACCTCTCGAAAATAGTCTGATGAGCAAATCAAGTAAAACAAGCGACTTCCTGCTCACCATTATTGCAAGATTTGGTGGAAAGGCTGCCAATCTCGTGGTATTTGCCATCGTCGCCAATAAGCTCAGCCTAGCTGACATGGGCATCTATGGTTATATCTTCACCACAACATTGATCTTTTCCACAATTCTTGACTTGGGCGTGAGGAACTCCATTGCGGTTTCGATTGGAAAAGAGCCCACCTCAAGCTCAGATTACACACGAAGCGCTTACCTACTATTGCTGCCCATTGCTGTACTCTGCCTTCCATTAACTGTCCTCTACCTTAGATTCGGCCCCGAAAACACAGGCGCAGCAGCCGCGACTATTCCGGCAGCACTGTTGCTCGCATTTATGCTGCATCAGCGCATGCTGCAGGGCGCGTCACTCGGCCACGGAGATATCAAGACATTTAACCGAACTGAGCTAGCGTCGAGGATCATCCTGGTTGCACTTACCCTTTTAATGCTCGCGACAAATCAATTTTCATTGTCAACAGCAATATGGGCATTGGCGATCTCGCAGGCTTTCGGTTCGATTTACCTTGCGGTCAAGCAGGCACCCAAGTACTTAGGGCCAGGAGCATCTGCAAGGTTCTCGACGATTGTACGTCTCGTACGAGCCGGCATCCCATTCATGGTCGCGGTGGTGCTCATGCAAGCATCCAAGAAACTCGCTTTCTATACGGTTAGCTACGAATCAACGCTAACTGAAGGCGGAATCTTCTTTGGCCTCCAACGGCTTACTGAAGTGGTGACGGAGGTAGGACTTGCCATATCCGTTGTATTGCTTTCCCATAATGTGCGAGCAACATCCAAAGAGGAAGCGGCTGCCAACACTGCGAAGTCCGTGAGGGTTTCCATAGCTGTATTTGTGGCAATTTCAGTTGCGATGGTGGCCCTCTCTTGGATCCTCGTACCAACGGTTCTCGGAAAGTCTTTCGCAGGCCACTCGCTACTATTCTCGATACTGGTAGTTGGAACACTGTTTGGAGCCATCTGGACCATGCTGTTTCCAAGCCTCTCCGTGGCAACCTCCCCAACCACCGTCCTGAAAATCCTCTCGCTTGGACTTGCGTTGAACGTCTTTACGACCTTTGGCATGACGTGGGCATGGGGATTGCTTGGGGCAGCATCGTCTACCATTGTGGTAAATATTATTATCTCGGTAATGTTCCTCAGGACCTACAAGATTCGCTTTGGAATTGGTGCGAGCGACTTCATTTTCGCAAAGCGGGATGACCTGCCGATTGATCGACTGAGAAGGAAACTCCTGCCGAGCAAGAACAGGAGTGGCGAATGATGATCTCTCGAATCAAATCACTGGCGATGCTGCATTCCCAAAAGGTCGGCTACCTGCACGCCAAGACCCAATTCGACAATGTTGGGGATGCTCTGATCGTCGGACAAGCCGTAGCTCTTATGTCCGAGCACATGAACGTAGTCCTCAGCGCAAAAGGAATTCCTGCACACTTTTCCAGGCAAATTCGAGAGGCGACCAAGGCGCCATACTCGGAGCTTGACTCAGGAAAGGCAGAGATTTTTCTTGCTCTCGCTCTTCGGCGAATGTTCGGTCTTCGCTCGTATTACTCATTGATCCCAGGCGGAATCAACGGCGAAAAGTCCAAAGGCTCCTATCTGTCTGGAACAGTTTACAATCTGGCTCTCCAGATGATGGCTTTACTTGGAATCGTGACAGTTCAGATGGGCGTTTCATATGACAAACTGGGTGTTCGACATCAAAAGTTGGTCCGCAGTCGCGCGCGCGCCCTCAGCTACCACTTCGTCCGTGACAGCCAGACAGACGAGTACTGTCGTGAACGCGGCATAATTCGATCAGGCGTAGCGCCCGACCTGGCTTTCGTAATATTTTCTGATATCAGCGAAAAGGCGAGCGGCAGCAGGGTCGCATTCTCGTTCCGGACAGATCGGGGCGGGCGACCGCTTATCGAGAAAATTGGCGAAATGATCAAGGCATCCTTCGCCTCAGACACCCAGATTGTTCTGGTCAGCCAGGTAGCACGTGATACCCCAGGAATGTTGGAGCTCCAAGAGCTGCTGAAGTCAGTTGGTATGAATTGTGATTTCGAAGATGTGTCCGATAGCCTTCAGGCAGCGAGCAAGGTCTACTCAACATGCTCTGTAATCTACTCGAATCGCCTTCATGCATTGCTCCTGGCTGCGTCTAACGGGACGGCTCCGTGCCCGGTTATCAGCGCCGAGGTTGACCGCAAGATATCCGGAATATTTCTCGATCTTGGCAACTGCATCAGTATTGAACTGGACTCATGGGACGGAACGCCCCTTCCGCGACCAGGCCTGGAGTACGCTCGGGCTTTCCGGAAAAGCGCTTTGATGATGAAGAACAGAATCAAGGATGTTACGCGGGAAATTTTCCATTGAAGTACGACTACCCACTCCTTCGCGCAACCAGCAGCTCCAGTACCAGCTGGTATGTGACGGTATTTGTGCTTGCCTCTCTATGCATACAGCTCTCACTGTTTCGCATCGGCGATAGCCGAGTGAATTATCCGCTTACAATTATGGGCTATCTAGTCCTGTTTCCCTACGCTGTATTCAACATTGCAAAGATGAAGTCGCGTGTCTCGACCACACTCGCAGCTTCGTTCTCCGTGTACGCTTCTTTCTGTTTTGCATCAGCATTGTGGTCAACCGACACCTCTGCATCTATATCAAATGCATCCTTGCTTTTTGCCTGCCTGCTGATATCAATCGGCGGAGCAAGATATGATCCAGTCCAGACAAGAGTTATATTTGTACGAATTTGCTTGGCTGTAATGGTCCTCAGCTGGGTATCGTTGGTAGTTGCACCAGGCTATGCGCTTCAGGAGAAAGGCTTCTGGCGACTGCGCGGGATCATGTCACATGAATTTGAGCTGGGCTATCTTGCCGGCTCGTCAATGCTGCTGTCGTTCGCCGAGCTGGCTCGTGCGCTGTCGCGCGGGACGCAGGAGCGTAGGCTGATTCTTACGCTGGTATTCTTGTTCTCGGCTGCGACTCTCCTCGCAACCCAGACACGGACGCTACTTGTCTACGCAGCCCTCTGCGCAGCACTAATCATGGTTAGCTACACACGGGGAAGGATAAGAATAATTTCCATCTTCAGTCTCGTGGTGCTTACCTCGATCGTCGCCATTTCTGTTGGATACCTGGAAGATACTTTCAGCAGAGGAGAGAGCGACGCGTCGCTCTCTGGGCGAACGCTGATTTGGGCACGAACGATTGCAGAGGCTGAGTCCCGGCCTTTGCTTGGCCATGGATATTCCAGCTTCATTTCTCCGATCTACGACTATATCTGGACCGGAAACTACCGCCCACCGCATGCACATAACACGTGGGTGATGTCGTACTTTGAGGTCGGGATAGTTGGCGCGACTCTGGTCTCCATTTACCTTCTTTCGCAGCTTTTTGTACTGAGAGGGACGAAGCAGGCATCTGGCGGACTCAGCCCAACTTTCTACGTTGCACTTTTCTGCACGATGACCGGCATGACAAGCCTTATCTTTGGCGGAAAGCTATCGCCAATGATGGCGATCATCCTCATAATGACATTCCAAGAATACAACACTACGAAACGCAGCCTTAGGGAAGATAGGGGTTGATGATGGAACATACTGAAAGCACCAAATCCTCGCGACCGCCCCTTGTTTCGGTGGTCATCCCAGTCTATAACCGCGCCAAGTCGATCGCCCCCACGCTGGATTCTGTCAGGGATCAGACCGAGAACGATTTTGAGTGCCTCATTGTCGACGACGGCTCGTCCGACGTGGATGACCTTATCAGTTTTGTAGCCCGCACGTACGACTCGCGCTTTCGCGTTCTGCGCAAGAAGAACGGGGGTGCAAGCTCGGCGCGGAATTTGGGGATTGATACTGCCCGCGGCGAGTACGTAGCCCTTCTGGATTCAGACGACATCTGGCTGCCAGAGAAATTGAGGGTTCAGCTCGGCTTCGCAAACAAAGACTCCCAGCCTAACTTCATGTGCTTCACGCAGTTGAGAGTCGACAGGGGTGTTGATAGGACCTGGATCAAGCCCCCGAGGGGACCGCGCACCGGGGAACGTATTGATGAGTATTTGATGGCTGACGCAGGATGGATTCAAACATCCACAATCTTCCTGGCTGCACCGCTCGCCAAGCGTGTGAGGTTCGATGAAAACCTGCCTTCCTCCCAAGACACTGATTTTGCGATCAGATGCGCCAACGCCGGCGCCATAATTAAATACCTGGAACAGCCTCTCGTCATAATGGACGACCGCTACAGTCCAGGTCGTGTATCCAAGCAGAAGAACTATGTCCCCTTGCTTGAGTGGATCGAGAAGATGAGAGCGAACGGCGAAATTTCTCCTCGGAGCTATTTTGCGTATCGAGGATGGCAGTGCGCCCGGGTGGCTTCTTATACAAGAATTCCGCTAGCGCTTCAACTTTATGGAAGATCTCTTCTGCGGGGCGCGTATCGGCCCAAGATAGCTGCGGTCATTTTCTTGCAGATTGTTCTTCCTCAAAGCCTGTATCAGCGAATCGCCACCGCAACTGTAAAAATTGCAGGCAAGTAACAGCATGAACTCGATACGCACCATTCAAGCCATGCGCGGCCTTGCTGCAATCGCGGTCGCATTTTATCATGTCTACATCATCGCACGGCAGGTTTCACCCGGAAGCAGCGTCGTAATGGAGCAAGTGGCCCGCCATGGCTTCATGGGGGTCAACTTCTTCTTTGTCTTGAGTGGATTCATCATACTCATGGCTCATGAGAAGGACATAGGACAGGTAGACCGGCTGAAGAATTACATTTCAAAGCGGGCGCTTCGCATTTATCCTGCCTACTGGATGTTTACAACCCTCTATGTGATTGCCGCATTTATGGGATTGGGATCTAGCGACTTCTCAACAAAGCCCCTGGATTTGCTTTCATCATATGCGCTATTTCAAATATCTCCGGACAAAGTTGTTCCTCCGCTGAAGGTAGCTTGGACTCTGTTCTACGAAATTCAGTTCTACATTGCGTTTTCGCTGCTCATCATTTCGAGGCGGCTTGGATTCTCTCTTTTGGGCATCTGGTTCGCTTCCATCTGCGTCGGGCTGTTCTCGGGTACCGAAGCAGTAGACTCTCGCCTTCTCTCACCTTGGAACGTTTACTTCTTCGTCGGCATGGCAGCATTTTCCCTCTACAAGCGCGTGTCGAGCGTCGGTGCGATGATGGCATGTGCCGCTTCTGCCTTTCTTCTGCTCTATTACTTCCTGACCTACAACCTCGACATACACGAATTCCATCGCGAGTATGGCTATCTGCATTTTCTGCTGGCGCCCGCTTTTGGCCTATTGATTCTAGGTATCGCGGGACTGGAGAAGACACAGAATTGGTCCGTTCCCTATCCGCTACAGTTCTTGGGCGATGCTTCCTACTCAATCTACCTCGTACATTCGGCCGTGATATCAGTCGCGGCGATTGTATTGAGAAAGATCGGCTTGCATATGCATGACAACGTGGCATTGTATTTCGTGGTATTCGCGTCGTCCGTGATCGCCGGCTGCGCGGCATATCTGCTCGTTGAAAGACCTTTGACACGGCGACTCAAGCCGGCAGTTTCTCTAAAGGCATCACAGGTGAACTCGTGAGGGCTTCTTCAGTTCTTTTTGTCACATCTTCAGGCGGGCATTGGGTGCAAGCATCAAAGCTTCTTGCTGCCGTATTTGATTATGAAGTGGATATCGCGACAGTTGATGAAACAGCAGTTTCTGGCATCAACTATCGTCGCTTTTACAAGATTCCGGACTTCAATCGAGATACACCCTTGAAGATGATTCTTGGTATACCCGCTATAGTTCACTGCGTTCTCAGCAGCGATGCCACACATGTCATATCCACTGGGGCGGCGCCAGGACTGCTCGCTCTCGCCTGTGCTCGCATGGTTGGCAAGCGCACGATGTGGATTGATAGTATCGCCAACACCGAGAAACTTTCAGTTTCAGGAAGGATCGCCAAGGTCATTGCGCACAAGACTTTAACCCAATGGGAAAATGTCGCAGAAGTGACAGACGTTAGCTACGAGGGTCGCCTGCTGTGATATTCATGTCATGTGGAAGCCAGCTTCCATTTCCTCGCCTCGTGGATATGATGCAAGCATGGGCGGATCAGCATCCAGACACAGAAGTGATTGTTCAGGTCGGTGAACATAATTTCATTTCTTCAACAATGAAAGTTCACAAGTCCTTGGACCAACTGGCATTCACCAAGTTGATCGCTGACTGCGAAGTATTCATTTCACACGCTGGCATGGGCAACATTATTACTGCCCTTGAGCTTGGTAGGCCGCTCTTGATCGTTCCTCGCCGCGCCACGCTGGGCGAACATCGTAATGATCATCAGGTAGATACGGCAGAGCGATTTGGCAAGTACCCAGGAGTGGCTGTGGCCACGGATTTGACTGAGTTGATGGCTCAGGTGGATTCACTTCGAAACAGCACTCGGACGGCGGGCGTAAACGCCTCGCCGGAGAAGGAAAAGCTATTGAACGCAGTCAGAAACTTTGTGTCGACCTGATCCGTCCGAGAGTTCTGCAGCCTGAGTGGATTTCGAGAGAAGTCCGCTCTCGCTGTCTAAAGCCGGCTTCGACACCATTTATGCTCCGCTCACGATGATTTTGGCAGATATCCGTAGACATCCTGACAACAACGCATAGATTAGGCTATCCATCTAGCTTCCAACTCAAAGTGGCGATGCCCGTGCGGATGCAGAATTTGATACTTCTTGTAACGCTTGCGGCTCCCACCGTTCATGCGGCCACGCCCGCCAGCAAATTCTCCTGCCCCAAGGTCGAAGTATCAGCCAAGGACATGGGCATCAAAACTCGGTACATGGCAAAGCGAGTTGATCCAACATCATCCACCTTGGATCCAGATGCCGTGGCGGCCCAGTCAGGGGTGCGTGAAGAGGTTAGTTACCCGGCAAAGAAAATCGTTAATCTCTCAATGCTCTATCGGAAGGGCCCGAGCAAAGAGATCGCAGATTGCCTCACGACGCATCTCAATGCACTAGCGGAAAGCAACTATCTTGAAGGCTCGGGTGAGTACAACATTCTTTACAAGAGTTGGATGATCTCGGCCATAAACTTATCGCTACTTGGGTTGGAGGCCGATTCTCATCCCGCGCCTGAGTTGCAGGATGCCCGGTTCCGCACATGGCTTGGCACTCGGACACACGAAATAACGGCTTTCTTCAGGGACAAGGGTTGCGAGAACAATCACTGCTATTGGGCCGGTGTTGCCGCTGCATCTTCCGCTCGGTACTTGAAATCGGATGATCCTCTCCAATTCTCGAAGTGGGTTCTGCTGCAGGCTGAGAATAATGTAAATGATTCTGGACAGTTAAGTGCTGAGGTAAGTAGAGGGACCATGGCATTTCACTACTCTGCATTCTCGATTGCAGCACTTCTCGTTCAAGCCAGGCTGTGGGGCAGGAGCGACTCATCTGCAGAGGCCTTTGTCAGCAAGCTATCCGGTCGCTTCTGCTCTGACGCTCATACCGGGTCAAGCGGCACTACGTTTGCAGGAATTCCTGAGCAGAATGTTAGAGGCGCTTCTGCTTATGTCTCGTTGATCACGAGAGCCGAACCACAGAAGTGTGGTGGACTGGTCAGCTCTTCCTCTGCTGATGCCAGGTCTTTCTTCTTGGGTTGGAACATGGACTACGTTCGTGGTCTCGTAACGGCGGAGAAGGCTCAGTAGCGGCGCCAAGGCCTTTGAGATTGTCGCTCGAGCAATTGCTTGCTGAAGGGATCAGGCTGGCGCACTGTCAGTGCTGGGTACTCGACCGGCTTTGGCGCAGGGCTGACCACGAGGAGGCAACCAGTTGCACTCCGCAGCTTTGTGCGAGAAACATCGAAATTTTTTCTTCTCTAAGGTAGACTCCGTTATCCGCATCGCGCCATCGCGCTTCGCGGCGGTGCCACTAAGATTCGTGGTGGCGCAATATGTCAACAACGCGCTCGTAGCTCAGCCGGATAGAGTAGTGGCTTCCGAAGCCATTGGTCGGGGGTTCGAATCCCTCCGGGCGCGCCATCTTTCCCTGCCCTCTTCAGCGCAGGAGCCCCAGCCCTACACGCACCACGGCCTGCAGCATCGGCCGTGCGACGCCGTGTCCGGCCGAAGCAGCAAGCAGCAAGCGTCGAACGGCGCCCTCCCACCTCACTCGACGCCCCCGGCGCGCCCCGGTTGCCCGAACACGGCGTCGTGCCAGTAGCTCTGGCGCCGCCTGAACCAGCGTGCGAAGCGCCGCTCGTCAAATACCCGCAGCTGCCGCAAGTCCACCTGATAGCGATGGAACAGCGCCAAGAGCTCCCTCAGCGCCTCGTCATCCACCCGCTCGCGATCCACCTGTACATGGTGAATCCGCCCCTTCCCGGCAACGTCGACCACGCAGGGCAGCTGCTGCAGCCACGCGAAGAAGCTCGCCTCATCCTGTCTGGAGTAGAACACCACGCTGTCGGCCTGAAGTTCCACCACGTTCCGTCCTTCCACCATCACTCTCCGTCTCCTGTCTCTCAGGGTGCTGCGGCAAACCCATGCAGCCCCCGCACCCCGGCACCCTTCTCCATCAGGTGCATGGTGAACAACTGCGTCGCATCCCGCGACCAGCTCCTCTCCAGCCTGCGCCACGATGCTGCATCCACCCGCGGCAGCCTCCGTTCCAGGTAGTAGACCCGGCTGCCATCACCCGAGAAGCACCCGTCCAGCAGCTGCCAGCGCGCGCGATCCACCCCGGGCAGCGGCTTCCCATCGCAGTAGACGTTGCTGTCATCAACGGCGTAGAGCGGGTCCTGTGGCATGCCCTGCAGCAGGTCACCCCGCAGGCAGTGCTTCATCCGCCGGCCGCAGTACCAGCCGCCCTGGTCATCGGCCTCGTAGCCGCCACCGAGATCGCGGAACGTCGTGCAGTCCGCCCCGGCCAGCGCCTTCAGCGAGGTCTCGTACTCAAAGCAGACGGCCTGATCATCCATCCAATACGCGCCGCACTGGCGGAAGCTGTCGCGGTCGATGGAAGTCTGCCGGCTCCACGCGTGGTAGACCGCGTGTGCATCGCGGCCGATGAAGAAGTGCGCCAGAATGAACTCGAAGCTCGCTGCATCTGCCTTGCG
The DNA here is from genome assembly GCF_056759115.1 of Stenotrophomonas sp. STEN087. Lineage (NCBI taxonomy): Bacteria > Pseudomonadati > Pseudomonadota > Gammaproteobacteria > Lysobacterales > Lysobacteraceae > Stenotrophomonas > Stenotrophomonas sp. STEN087. The sequence continues at coordinate 28,849 of NZ_JBRRCR010000020.1, forward strand.
CAGCAGCCGACCTTGGTGAAACACCTGGCCCTCGTGGATGCGCCTAGAACTCGACGCGGAACGGACCGATGAAACGCTGGTGCGGCAGGTCGATGATCTTCTGCCATGGCATGGGCTGGGGCTCCGCCGGTGGGGATCCCAGCGTAGTGGGGGCGGTTGCAGGAGCAGTCGAGCAAGCTCGACTCTACCGGGTGCGCGCGGGTGGGCAGCAAAAGCCAGCCGAGCGCGGGCTCGGCGCTACAGGTGCAAATGCGCCGTACCCGGCAGCAATGCCTTGCATGGTCCAGCGTTGCCTCCGAGACAGTCGAGCAAGCTCGACTCTACCGGGTGCTCGCTGTCGGGCAGCAGAAGCCAGCCGAGCGTGGGCTCGGCGCTACAGGTGCAAATGCGCTGCACCGGGGCGGCTGCAGGGGCAGTCGAGCAAGCTCGACTCTACGGGGTGCGCGCTGACAGCCGAGCGTGGGCTCGGCTCTACGCCGGATCAGGCAGCAACGCCGGGCAAGGCCCGGCGCTACCGTGGGGGGCACAGATCAGTACCTGCCGTCGAACGCGAAGATCGGCTTGCGCTGCTTCCACGCGCCGGCGGTGAAATCCGGGAATTCCAGCGTCTGGAAGCTGTTGGCGATCGACTGCTCGGACAACGGCGTGATCGCGCTCCAGGTCACTGCATCGTAGATGTCGATCGGCATCGGCGCCTTGGCCTTCAGCGCCTCCACGAAGGCGTGGATGACGAACCAGTCCATGCCACCGTGGCCGGCGCTGGCGGCGGTGTCGGCGTTCTGCTTCCACAGCGGGTGTTCGTACTGGTCCTGGTAGGTCTTGAACTCTTCCCACTGGTGCGGCGGGCTGCGGCCTTCGATGTGGATCGAATGGTTCACGTCCATCCACAGGCCCTTGGTGCCCTGCACCCGGAAGCCCAGCGAATACGGGCGCGGCAGCGAGGTGTCGTGCTGCAGGATGATGGTCTCGCCGTTCTCGCAGGCCAGGGTGGTGGTGACGATGTCGCCCAGCTTGAACTTCACCTTGGTGCTGGGGTGGGTGGTGCCACCACTCTTGGCCACCGTGTACTCGTGCAGGCCACGTGCCTTGCTGGCGAACGCGTTGATGTGGGTGAAGCGATTGCCGCGGTTGATGCCGGTGTACATCGCGCACGGGCCGATGCCGTGGCTGGGGTACAGCTCGCCATTGCGCTGCACCGAGTGCTCGGTGCGCCAGCGCGCTTCGCTCCAGCCCTTGGGGCCGAATTCCACGCCGCTGTCGTAGGGCTGGTTGGGGTCACCGGAATTGAACTTCACCCCGCGCAGGTCGTGCTGGTAGCCGGCCTGCAGGTGCACCAGTTCGCCGAACAGGCCCTGCCGCACCATCTGCAGCGCGGCCATCACGTCGCGGCGGTAGCAGACGTTTTCCAGCAGCATGTACGGCGTGCGCGTTTCCAGCTGGGTCTTCAGCACATCCCAGTGGTCCTGCAGGGTGATGCCGGCCACCACTTCGCAGCCGACGGCCACGCCCGCCTGCATCGCGGCAATCGCCATCGGCGCGTGGTACTGCCACGGCGTGGCGATGATCACGCCATCGATGCCCTTCTGTTCCAGCAGGCGCTTCCACGCGTTGATATCGCGGTCCTGGCCGTAGGCTTTCGGCGCGGGCTTGCCGGCCTTGGTCACCATCTCCACGCCACGGCCGAGCATGATCGGCTCGATGTCGCACAGCGCGACTACCTCCACATCATCCCGGCGCACCAGCTCCCTCAGCAGCACCAGGCCACGCATGCCGGTACCGATCATGGCCAGGCGCACCTTGCGCCCTGCCGCCCAGGCGGGCGTCTGCGGCAACAGGCTGCTGGCGGCGACGGCGGCACTGGCCGCGATGAACTCCCTACGCTTCATGGCAAACACTCTCCTCTTGAAGGTGCGCCGGCCACGACCGGCGCACCAGGGTCACACGAACGGAATCACTTGAACCGGTAGCCGACGGTCACACTGTAGCCGCGGCCGAAGATGGTGGCGTAATCGCTGGAATCGCCGAGGAAGCTGTTCGGATCGTAGAACGGCAGGCGATCAAACAGGTTCTTCACCGTGAAGCTGAGGTTCCAGGCGTCGTCCGGGCGCCAGGTGACGCTCAGGTTGGCGGTCCACCACGAGGGTGCGCCATCGCACTTGCTGGCCTCCAGCGCCAGGTAGCCGGCGGTGCAGGTCTCTTTGTTGTTGTCCACTTCGTCCACGCGGTCGCGGGCCCATTTGGTGCCGCCCACGTAGTTGACGAACATGCTGGTGGTCACCTGCTGGTAGGTCCAGTCGGCGTTGAGCGTGGCGCGCAGGCGCGGGTTGTTGTAATAGCCCACCACATCGCCGTAGTACCAGCCGCTCTCGTCATCCATGTAGTAGCGGTTGCGGTTGGCGATGGTGGCGGCCAGGCCGATGTTCAGCCCGCCCCATTCACCCAGCGAGAAGCGGCTGCGTGCATCCACGTCGAAGCCGTCCACCAGGGTCTTGCCGCGGTTCTTGTACTGGCCCACCACGCTGGCCACGTTGCCCACGCTGTAACCGGGCAGCACCGAGGGGCAGCTCACGCCGCTGGCCGGGTCGGCGCACATGGCTGCCAGCTGGGCGAGGTTGGCGCGGTCGGCGTCGGTGATCGGCGAACGGGTGGAAGAGATGATGTCGGTGTCGCGGCTGAAATCCGGTGCGACGATCTCGTTGTTGCGGTAGATGAACCAGTAATCGGCCGACACCGACAGCCAGCTGGCCGGCTCGTAGACGAAGCCCAGGGTCGCGATCTTGGCCTTTTCCGGCTTCAGGTCCTGGTTGGGCTGGGTCATGCGCGCGACGGTGCGGCTGCAGTCGACATTGGCCAGGCTCTTGCCCAGGTCCACGTCACCGGCACGCTGCGACTGCCGCAGCAGGTCGGCGATGGCGTTGGTCTCGGCGCAGCGCACCTCATCGCGGTAGCCGCCCAGCTGGGCGAACACACCACCACTGCCCGACTCGGCCAGGCTGGGCGCGCGGAAGCCGGTGGAATAGGTGCCGCGCAGCATCAGCTGGTCGAAGGCCTGGTACTTGAAGCCGATCTTCGGCGCGACATTGGCGCTGAAGTTCGGGTACTTGTCCACGCGCAGCGCCGCATCCAGTTCCAGCTTGTCGGTGATCGGCGCAACGGTTTCGGAGAACAGCGCATAGGTGTTGCGTGCGCCGTCGAACCACGAGCCACCCTGCTGGGTGATCAGGCCGGCGGCAGCGTCCGGGTTGCCCGGGGTGTAGAAGGTTTCGCGGCTGGCGTTGAAGCCGAAGGCCGCGCGCATCTCACCGGCAGGCAGCTGGAACAGCGGGCCTTCGATCTTGCCGTCCAGGGTGTGCAGGCGCGTCCAGGACTGGATGTCGAAGGTCGGGAAGGCCTCGCGGATCAGCGCTGCGTTGGCCTCGCTGAACTCGCCGAACTTGTACGCCGGGTGGTCGGAAATGATGACCCGGCCGGTGCCCGGATCCACCGAGTACGGACCGAAGGCCTTCTCGAAGCCCTTCAGGTTGACGTTGATGGTCTGGTAGGTGGTGGAGTGCGTACCGGCGGTGGCGAAGGCGGTTTCCCAGTTCCAGTCGCCGACGTTGCCACGCGCGCCGGTCAGCACGCGGTAGCTCTGGTCGGTGTTGCGCTGGCCGAAGTAGTTGGCGCCGGCATCCTGCAGCAGGTACTGCAGGCCGACCACGCCGCCCATCATCGCCTTCAGTTCTGGGCTGGCATGGTTGTACTCGTTGTTCGGGCCCAGGTACGGGTACAGGAACTGGTTGACCGAGGTGCCGGTATCACGCGAGAACCAGCTGGTCGGGTTGCCGGTGGTGGTGCTGTAGGTGCGCGGCGTGCCGCCATTGGCGCGCAGGTCGATGTCGGTGTAGGTGGCCTCGGCGAAGATCTCGGTGTTGTCGCCCACCAGGAAGGTGCCGTTGAGGTAGGCGGTATTGCGCTCGGATTTGGCGCCGGCATCGATCTCGTTGTTCATCCACGTTTCCCAGACGCAGCTGGGGCCGGCGGCCTGGCCCTGCAGCACGTTCTGGCAGCCCGGCGCGGCTTCCTGCACGCGGCGGCCGGTGACCGGATCGAAGGCGAAGTAGGTGCCCGGATTGAACTGGCCCGGCTTGCTGCCCACGCCCAGGCGCAGGTTGGTCAGGTAGTTGGGGTTGTTGACGTAGTACTGGCTGGGGCGCTTGTCGTAGAAATCGCTGAGCGGAATCGCGTCGCGGCGGTACATGTTCACCGCGCCATAGACGTTGAAGCGGTTCTCGGTCAGGTCGCCGAAGCCGGCGGTGATGCTGGCCTGGCGCTCGCCATAGGAATCGATGCGCGAGGAGGTGTCATTGGTGAAGTTGATCTCCGCGCCCTGGAAATTGCGCTTGGTGATCACATTGATGACGCCGGCCACCGCATCGGTGCCGTACACCGCCGAGGCGCCGTCGGTCAGCACTTCCATGCGCTCGATGGCCGCGGCCGGGATCGCATCGATGTTGACGAACTGGGTCTGGAAGCCCGCCGGTGCGCCGTAGTACGACAGGCGGCGGCCGTTCAACAGCACCAGCGTGCCCTGCGCGCCGAGGCCACGCAGGTTGGCCTGCGAGGCACCATCCGAACCGGTGAACAGCGAGCGCGAATCCTGCTGCGCGGGCCGCGCGGCCGGCAGGTTGTCCAGCACCTGCAGCAGCGTGCGCGCACCCATGTTCTGGATGTCCTGCTTGCTGATCACCTGCACCGGCGATGCGGTTTCAACGTCGGTGCGGCGGATGTTGGAGCCGGTGACTTCGATGCGGGCCAGATCGGTGGCGTTGTCCTTGCTGTCCTGGGCGGCAGCAGGCAGGGCGATCGACAGCAGTACGCCGGCGATGGCCAGCGACAGCGGGGCGAAGGAACGACAGGGCGGACGGGGGTGGCGTGCGGGCAACATCGGGGTTCTCTCCTGGCAGGGGTGCGCGGCGGGTGGGCGGCGCGAAAGCGATTGGCGGGCAAAACGCTCCCGGGCCACGGCTCTGGAGCCATGGTCGGAATGGGCGGGGGAGGAGCGGTGTTACGTGGGGGTCATGGGGCGACGATGCTGGCGGAGTCGCCCTCCTGGCCGATCAGCACGGCGTTGGCCCAGTTGGCGCAGACCTGGGCGGGTTGGCTGCCCTGCGCACCCAGCGTGCGCAGGCTCAGGGTGGAAAGACCACGGATGTCCAGTTCCGGCTTGACCACGCCAGGTGCCTTCACCAGCCCGCTGTCGTACAGCAGACGGCCGTCGCCCCAGACCTGGAACTGCAGGCCCCCGGCGGTGCGGCAGGCATCGTCGATGCCAAGATCGGCGCGCAGCAGGTTCCAACCGCCCTGCAGGCGCAGGTCGATGCGGCTGTTGCCACCGACACCCAGGCCCCGGCGGAACTGCAGGCCGTTCATGCGCAGGCCGGCGTCGCCACGGAAGGACTGGTCGGCGCGGACCTGGCTGGCCAGCGCGGCCGGCACCGGCAGCTCGGAGAGATACTGCTGCCGGGCCGGTCGCTCCGGTTCCTGGTGTTCGAGGATGTGGAAGGTGGACAGCGCGATCGGGCCGACATCGCGCGGCTGCAGTGCATCGAATGCGCGGGCGCTGCCCTGTGCGGCGGTGACCATCGGATCGGTGCTGCTGGCGCCGTCGCCTTCGGGGTTCTGCACGCTCAGCACGCGGAAGCGCAGCAGGCGGCCGGCATGCGCCGGGAAGTCGATGCGCTGCACGCCTTCCTTCAACTGCAGGCGGCCACGCGCGATGGGTTCGCCCCACTCGCCATTGCTGTCGCCCAGGTAGACCTCGTAGTCGCGCACCTGGCCGTGCTTCCAGTTCTTGTCGTTGCGCGGGGCGATCTCGATGCCGTCGATCATCTTCCGCTCGCCGAAGCCGACCACCCACTCATGCGCACCGGTACGCACGGCCTGGTTGCGCACGCTGCGGAACCAGGTGTTGGGGTCATCGTCGAAGGCGTTTTCCAGCGCGTGGCCCGGTTCTTCGGCCGGGCGGTTGACCACCAGCAGGCTGTCGGCCGGCAGTTCGCGGCCCAGCACCGGTGCGGCCGGGAAGACATCGTCGGCGGCCGCGGCGGCGACGGCGAAGTCCAGCTGCAGCTGCAGCGGCTGGCGGATGTCCTGCGTGGCCGTGCGTACGTGCAGCGTGCCGCGGCGATCCTTGGCATCGAAGTACCAGCCTTCGCTGGCGTTGTTGAACGCTGCCGCATCGGCCAGCGCCGGCAGCGCGCGGCCACCGGCCTGCACCGCGCGCGGCGCCTGCCGGCTGAGCACGCGCAGGCCGTAGCGTCGCTGTGCCAGCTGGCCGTTGTAGCTGCCCTGCACCGCGTCGATCTGCACCTGCACCGGGCCACTGCCCTGCGCCGGCGCCTGCACGCGCACCACCTGCGTGCTCGATTCGCCCTTCTGGTAGCGGCGCGTGGTGCCGTCGTCTTCGTACAGCGTGTACTGCGCATCGCCCTGCGGGTACAGGTCGAACGTCACTTCATCGAGTGGCTTTTCGCCATCGAACAGCATCGACGGGTACATCGGCAGGATGGCACCGGCGCGCACGAACACCGGCAGCGTGGCCAGGTCCACCTGGCGGTCGAGCTGGCGGCCCTCGGTACCGGCCTGCACGCGTCGGCCATCCCAGTAGTCGATCCAGCCACCGGCGGGCAGATGGATGTCGCGGCGCCAGCCACGGCTGGCGGCCTGGCTGCGGTACACCGGCGCCACCAGCAGGTCGCGGCCGAGCAGGAACTGGTATTTGTAGGTTTCATCCTGCGCATGCGGATCGTGCGGGTTGTCCCACATCAGGCCACGCACCGGCGGCGCGCCGCTCTGCGCGGCCTCGTGCACCAGCCCATACATGTACGGGGTCAGGCGCATCTTCAACTTCAGGTAATCGCGGTTGATGCTGCGGTAGGGCTCGTCGAACCACCACGGATGCTTGCGTGCGTTCGACGACCAGCCGCTCATGCCCATCAGTACGGGGGTGAACGCCTTCCACTGCAGGTCGCGGGTGAAGGTTTCGGCGCTGCCGCCGAAGATCGCATCGACGTCGCCGCTGGCGTAGGCCATGCCGGACAGGCCCGAACCCACCAGGGTCGGCACGTGCCAGCGGATGTAGTCCCAGCTGCTGCTCTGGTCGCCGGTCCAGGCCACGGCATAGCGCTGGATGCCGGCCCAGCCCATCACCGTCCACAGGAACGGGCGCGAATCGGAATTGTCGAGGATGCCGTTGAAGGCCTGGCGGTTGGCATCCATCGCGAACTGGTAGCCCTTGCCGGTCCAGGCCACGTCCAGCTTCTGCACGCGGGTGCCGGCCTTGCCCACTTCCCAGGCGATCTTGTCGACGCCGTTCTCGGTCCAAAGGCCGGTGCGGAAGCCATGTTTCGCCAGCCCCTGCACGGTCTCCGGCAGCTTCTGGTAGCCGCAGCCGTAGCCATCGTTGGGCAGGATCCAGCCGCCGGGCATGTCATGTTCGCGGTACTGCCTGGCCACGCTGTCGATCACATCCGGCGTGGTGCCGGTCGGGCCGTCGCTCCAGCCTTCGGGCACGGTGCCGGGCTTTTTGCTGTTGTCGGCATCGTTGTAGCAGTCGGCATCGCCGTAGGAGAGCGCCCAGCGCGCGACCATGTTCGGGCGGCCGGTCAGCTGGGTGTAGCGCTCGATCAGCTTCGGCAGGTCGGCGCCGACGAAGTAGTAGGCATCGAAGCGGTCTTCGCGGTGCAGCAGGGTGGCCTGGTCGGCCTGGCGCAGGTCGTAGCTGCCATCGCTCCAGGTGTTGCGCAGCATGCCCCAGCCACGGCTGCTGAGCAGCATCGGCGCCGGGCTCGGGCGATCACCTTCTTCCCAGCCGCCGGAATAGGACACTTCCAGTTCGCGGCCCTTGAACTGGTAGCGGCCGTTCTGCTGGCCACCACCGAAATAGCCTTCGTCGGCCTGCGAAGAAAGCACCTGCACGCTCTGCGTGGCATCCAGATCCAGCGGCTGCAGTTCCTGCCACAGCGCGGTCGGCTGGCCGTTGGCCAGGCGTTCCAGGCGCAGCCGCAGGGGTTGCCGCTGCACATGCAGCACGAGTGCGTCGGTGCGCACGCGGATCTCCTGTGCGTCTTCTTCCAGCTGCGCCTGCACGTTGGCTTTGGGCTGCGGCAGCACGATCGGCGCGGCCTTGTCGCCAGCGCCGGTCAGGGTGCCCTTGCGGCCGGCCTGCACGCGGATGATGTCCTCGGCCGGCAGTTCGATGCGGATGCGCGCGCCGCTGTCGGTCTGCAGATCCCAGCCGTGCACGCCGTCACGGCTGTCACTGGCGCTGACCGAACGCAGGTTGCCGACCGGCTCGGCCTGGGCCGATGTTGCTGCCAGCATCAATGCTGGCAGCAGGGCCAGCAACAGCGGCGAGCGACGAATGCGGTTCTCCACACGAACTCCCAACCCGTTTACCGGGCGTTTCGAAAGCAGTTGCGGCCGACTCTAGGGCAGTGATTCGAAAGATGTCAATAAACTGAAAGGAAAAAGGAAGATATATTTGATAGAAACGAAAGTTGTTGCGCCGCAATACTTTGTGTAAGCGCTTGCAACGCCCTGTTAAGCATTGTGCGATACGGCATCCGGCCGATTCTTGCGTTTCGCGATCGACGCCATCACGGGTAAGTCAGGTCAGCCCATTTCTTTCTTTTTGCTTTCGATGTTTGACATTTCGAAAGAAAACGCTGATGGTGCGCTGGCCCAACTGGAACCTCCGAATGGACGTCACCCTGCTTTCCGATGTGTCCGCCTGGCAGCGCCGCGGCGGAGCCGATACCGCTACCGAAATCGCCCAGCAGCCGGCGCTGTGGGAAGCCCTTGCGCAGGACCTGTCGCGTGCCCGCGACCGCCTGCAGGCCTTCCTCGGCGACAGCCTCAACGATCCCAACCAGCGCGTGCTGTTCACTGGCGCCGGCAGCTCCGGCTTCATCGCCGAGATGGTGGCCGATGCGATCAACGCGCAGTGGCCGGCCGAGGTGCGCGTGGTGCATACCACCAGCCTGCTGACCCACCCGGCGCTGTACCTGCAGCGCGACCGCCCCACCCTGCTGGTGTCGTTCGGCCGCAGCGGTTCCAGCCCGGAAAGCGTGGCCGCGGTCGACCGCGTGCGCAGTGACGTGGCCGATGCCCGCTTCCTCGACATCACCTGCAACGCCGATGGCGAACTGGCCCGCCGCGGCGCCGGCCGCAGCGATACCTGCACCCTGCTGATGCCCTCGGCCAGCTGCGATCGTGCATTCGCCATGACCAGCAGCCTGACCTGCATGCTGCTGGCCGCGCTGACCGTGTTCGACCGCTCGCCGTGGGAGGCACGCGTCGCGCGCCTGAAGCAGATCGCCGCGCTCGGCCGCGAAGGCCTGGCGCAGTGGGATGCACCGGTCGCGGCACTGGCGCAGCGCCCGTTCAACCGGGTGATCTACCTGGCCAGCGGTCCGCTGGAAGCGCTGGCCCGCGAGTGCGCGCTGAAGGTGCTGGAGCTGACCGCCGGTCGCGTGCTGGCCCTTGCGAATACCCCGCTCGGCTTCCGCCACGGCCCCAAGTCCACGCTGGATGGCGACACCCTGGTGGTGGTGCTGCGCAGCGTGCAGCCGCTGGCGCGCCGCTACGAACAGGACCTGCTGGAAGAACTGCGCCGCGACGGCGTGGCCGGCCAGGTGCTGGCGATCGGTCCGCATGCGGATATCGGCGCGGACGACGAGTACACGCTCACCGTGCCGGCACTGGACGACCCGTGGCTGGCGCCGGTGTGGCTGGGCTTTGCACAGCTGTTCGCGCTGCAGCGCTCGGCCGCGCTGGGCCTGACCCCGGACAATCCGTTCCCGGACGGCACCGTCAACCGCGTCGTCCAGGGCGTCACCATCCACCATGGCTGAGCTGATCGCCCACGCCTGCTACGGCATCGACATCGGCGGCACCAAGATCGAGCTGGTGGCGTGCGATGCGGCGATGCAGGTTACCTGGCGCCGCCGCGTGGCCACGCCGCAGGGCGACTACGCCGGCTTCCTGCAGGCTGTGGTCGCGCTGGTAGCCGAGGCCGATGCCGCGCTGGGGCGCAGTGACGCCGCCATCGGCATCGCCCTGCCCGGCGTGCGCGACCGCCGCAGCGGCCGCCAGCTCAGCGCGAACGTGCCGGCGCTGACCGGCCAGTGCGTGGCGCAGGACCTGCAGGCCCGCCTGCAGCGTCCGCTGCACTTCGGCAACGACCTGCAGTGCTTCGCGTTGTCCGAGGCGCACGGTGGTGCTGCAGAGGGTTACCCCAGCATGTTCGGCGCCATCCTCGGCACCGGTGCCGGTGGTGGCTTCTGCCTGCAGGGCCGCCTGCTGACCGGCTTCAACGGCCTGGCCGGCGAGTGGGGCCACTGGAGCGTGCCTGGCCACCTGCTGCAGCGTCACGGCCTGCCCCTGCTGGACTGCGGCTGCGGCCTGCAGGGCTGCGTGGAGCGCTACGTGTCCGGCAGCGGCGTGGCGATGATCGAGCGCCATCTCGGCGGCTGCGCGCGCGACGCCAGCGCGGTGATCACCCTGGCCGAGGCCGGCGATGTGCGCGCCCGCCAGGCGCTGGACATCCACCGCGACCTGCTCGGCCACAGCCTGGCCGCACTGGTGCTGGCGCTGGACCCGCACGTCATCGTGCTCGGTGGCGGCCTTTCGCAGTACGCGCCGCTGTACCAGCTGCTGCCCGCCGCCGTTGCCGCACATCTGTTCAACGGCGCGCAGGTGCCCCCCATCGTGCCGCCGCGCTTCGGCGATGCCGGCGGTGCACGCGGTGCCGCCCTGCTCGCCTGCCAACCCTCGTTTTCCTGATTGACCGGAGCCTGACCATGTCCCCGCTGCAGACCCTGCTTGCTTCCCACCGTGCCGGTGCCAACGTCGGCCTGTACAGCGTCTGCTGCAGCAACGAACAGGTGCTGCGCGCAGCCATGCACGTGGCGCTGGCGCACGGCACCGTGCTGTTGATCGAGGCGACCTCCAACCAGGTCGACCAGTTCGGTGGCTACACCGGCATGACGCCGCCGCAGTACCGCGACTACGTCGGCGCGCTGGCCGATGAAGAGGGTTTCCCGCGCGAACGTCTGATCCTCGGTGGCGATCACCTGGGCCCGAATGCCTGGCAGAAGCGTCCGGCCGCCGAAGCGATGACCCACGCGCGCGTGCTGATCGAGGCCTACGTGGCCGCCGGCTTCCACAAGATCCACCTGGACTGCAGCATGTCCTGCGCCGATGACCCGGTGCCGCTGCCCGATGCGATCGTCGCCGCGCGTTCGTCCGAACTGGCCGAGATCGCCGAGCGCACCGCTGCCGAACACGGCCTGCCGCCGCCGGTCTACGTCATCGGCACCGAAGTGCCGGTGCCCGGTGGCGAAGCCTCGCTGGCCGGTGGCCTGCAGGTGACCACGCCGGCCGCTGCCGCGCAGACCCTGGCCATCCACCAGCAGGCCTTCGACACGCCGCAGCTGCGCGATGCCTGGCAGCGCGTGATCGCGATGGTGGTGCAGCCGGGCGTGGACTTCGACCACAGCAGCGTGCACGAGTACGACCCGGCGGCCGCCAGTGCGCTCGCGGATTTCCTCGAACAGCAGCCGCGCATCGTGTTCGAAGCGCATTCCACCGATTACCAGCGCGAGAGCGGCCTGCACGCACTGGTGCGCGACCACTTCGCGATCCTCAAGGTGGGCCCGGCGGCGACCTTCGCCTACCGCGAAGCGCTGTTCGCGCTGGCCGCCATCGAGGCCGAACTGCTGCCGGACGCGCAGTGCTCGCGCCTGCCGCAGGTGCTGGACGAAGTGATGCAGGCGCAGCCGAAGTACTGGCAGCCGTATTACCAGGGCGACGAGGCCGAGCTGCGCCTGCTGCGCCGCTTCTCCTTCAGCGACCGCTGCCGCTACTACTGGGGCGAGCCGGCATTGCTGCAGGCGGTGCAGACTCTGTTCGCCAACCTGGAACGGCAGGCGCCGCCACTGGTGCTGCTCAGCCAGCATCTGCCCGAGCAGTACCGCGCCGTGCGCGAAGGCGCCCTGGCCAATACCCCCAGCGCGCTGGTGCAGCACCGCATCGGCCAGTGCCTGGGCGAATACGCCCGCGCCTGCAGCGCCAACCAGGCCGGCAGCCGCAAGCAGAACGCAAGTTCGGCTGCCTCCGTTCTTGCGAACGGCTAATCTCTACCTTTCCTGACGAAACCGAGAGATGGCCATGCGCAACACCCGCTCCCGCCGGCAACAGATCCTGCAGCTGCTGATCGAGCACGGCTCGGTGCAGGTGGCCGATCTGGTCGAGCGCTTCGGCGTGTCGGCGGTGACCATCCGTGCCGATCTCACCCATTTCGAGTCGCAGGGCCTGGCCACCCGTACCCACGGCGGCGCCACCCTGGTGCGCACGCCGCCGCAGGAACAGGACATCCACGAAAAGGATGCGCTGAACCTGCCGCTGAAGGAGTCCATCGGCACCGCTGCGGCGCGGCTGGTGCAGGCCGGCGACAACATCATCATCGACTCCGGCTCGACCACGATGACCCTGGCCCGGCACCTGCGCGGCCACCGCGACGTGACGGTGATGACCAACGGCCTGAACATCGCCTGGGAACTGGCCAACGCGCCGGGCATCACCGTGCTGCTGACCGGCGGCCTGCTGCGCCAGCAGTCGCTCTCGCTGCAGGGCAGCCAGGCCGAAGCCAGCCTCAATTCCTACAGCTTCGACACCCTGTTCCTGGGCGTGGATGGTCTGGATCTGCAGTTCGGCCTGACCACCCACGATGAAGCCGAAGCGCGCCTCAACCACCGCATGGTCGAGCGCGCGCGCCGCATCGTGGTGCTCACCGACGCCTCCAAGTTCGGCCGCGTCAGCCTGCACCGCATCGCGCTCCTGGACCAGATCCACGCCATCATCACCGACGCCGGCATCGACGATGCCACCCGCGAGGGGCTGCAGCGGCTGGGCATCGAAGTGATCATCGCCGAGACACCGCCATGACCGACACCCGCCGCCTGCACGGCCGCATCCTCACCCCGCTGGGCTGGCGCCGTGGCCACCTCCAGTTCGATTCGCACATCCGCCAGCTGCAGGTGGATGACCACAGCGGCGCCGACGACCTGCAGCTGCCGGTGATCCTGCCCGGCTTCATCGACCTGCACGTGCACGGTGCGGCCGGTGTGGACCTGATGCAGGGCGGCGACGTGGCCCGCACCATCGCCCGCACCCACCTGCGCTTCGGCACCACCACCCTGCTGGCGACCACCATGACCGCCGGCCTGGATGAGATCGAGCATGCCCTGCAGGGCGTAGCCGCGACGATGTCATCCCCCGATGCCGAGGCGGCCAGCATTGCCGGCGTGCACCTGGAAGGCCCCTTCATCAGCCCGCAGCGGCTGGGCGCACAGCCCAACCGCACGATCGAAGCGACGCTGGCGCTGGTGCAGCAGCTGCATGCGCTGGCACCGATCCGGGTGATGACGCTGGCGCCGGAGATCGGCGAGCACACCGCACTGATTCCCGCGCTGTCAGCGATGGGCATCCGCGTGCAGCTGGGCCACAGTGCCGGCACCTACGAAGAAGGCGTGGCCGCGCTGCAGGCCGGTGCGTCCGGCTTCACCCATCTGTTCAACGGCATGACCGGCGTCGACCACTACCGCCCCGGCATTGCCGCCGCCGCGCTGGCGCATGCGCAGTACGCCGAGATCATTCCCGACCTGCAGCACATCCACCCCGGCGTGATCCGCCTGGCCGCGCGCGCGATTCCGCGCCTGTACGCGGTAACCGATGCCACCGCGGCCACCGGCATGCCCGACGGCGAATACGCGCTGGGCGAACAGCGCGTGCACAAGTGCGGCGGCTGCGTGCGCCTGGCCACCGGCTCGCTGGCCGGCAGTGCGCTGACCATGGATCAGGCACTGCGCAACCTGGTGCAGGTGGGCCTGGACCTGGCCGATGCCTCGCAACGTGTCTCCACCTTCCCCGCCGCCTATCTGGGCCTGGATGATCGCGGCCGCATCGCGCCCGACGCCCGTGCCGACCTGGTGGTGCTGGACGCCGGACTGCGCCTGCAGCAGGTGGTCGTCGGCGGGCGGGTAATCGATTTGTAGAGTCGAGCATGGCTCGACTCTACAGAAAGCAATCCGCACCGAAACGCCGCACAGGAAACCTGTCGATGACTGCACGCACCGCCCCGCGCTGGCCCGTACGCTACCTGCTGTTCATCGGCGGCCTCGGCGGCCTGCTGTACGGCATCGACATCGGCATCATCGCCGGTGCCCTGCCCTACCTCGAAGCCACTGCCAGCCACGCCTGGCAGCTCAGCAGCCAGCAGCTCGGTTTCGTCGTCGCCGCGGTGCTGCTGGGAAGCGTGCTGTCCTCGCTGTTCGCCGGCATGGTGGCCGACCTGATCGGCCGCCGCGGCGCGATGCTGCTGGCCGGCCTGCTGTTCACCGCGTCCATCCCGATCATGGCGCTGGCTTCGGGCTACACGCCGCTGCTGCTGGGCCGCCTGCTGCAGGGCGTCAGTGGCGGCCTGATCGGCGTGGTGGTGCCGCTGTACCTGGCCGAAGTGCTCAGCCCCGAGCGGCGCGGGCGCGGCGCCGCCATGTTCCAGCTGCTGCTGACCATCGGCCTGGTGCTGGCCGCACTCATCGGCCTGTACCAGGCGCATGCCGTCGATGCCGCCGCCGAGGCCGTGCGTTCGCTGCCGCTGGCGCAGCAGGCGCAGGAACTGTTCGTGGTGAAGGACCACGCCTGGCGCACCATCTTCTGGAGCTGCCTGGCACCGGGCCTGCTGTTCTGTGCCGGCATCTTCTGGCTGTTCGAATCACCGCGCTGGCTGGTGCGCCGTGGTCGCGTGGAGGATGCGCGCCGCAGCCTGCAGCGCGTACTGCCCGCTGCCGACGTGGAGGCCACGCTGGCGCAGATCCAGGCACCGGAATCGAGCAGCAGCGACGGTCGCCGCGATCCGCTGCTCAGCCGCCGCTATGTGGTGCCGTTCCTGCTGGCCTGCGTGGTGCTGGCCTGCACCCAGGCCACCGGCATCAACTCGGTGCTGGCTTACGCGGTCAACATCCTCAACCAGGCCGGCCTGTCCGGCTCGGTGGCCAACGCCGCCGACGTGGCGATCAAGCTGCTCAACGCGGTGATGACCGTGGTCGCCCTGTTGCTGGTCGACCGCAAGGGCCGCAAGTTCCTGCTGATGCTGGGCAGCGGCGGCATCTGCGTGGCCCTGCTGGCCGCCGCCACGCTGTTCTTCCAGGCCGAGCTCGGCCGCGCCGACGTGCAGCCGCAGCTGCAGGCCGCGGTGAGTGGTGATGGCCTGCAGCTGGTGCTGGACGCCGCGCAGTGGCAGCGCCTGGCGGGCAGCACCGACAGCGAGGGCCGGCCGCTGCAGCTCACCGTGTCCTATGCCTACGGTGATTTCACCAACGTGCGCGGCCTGCGCAGCGACAACCTGGGCGACCGCGAACTGCGCATCGAACGTGCCGGCACCGTGCAGCCGGACAGCGTCATCGGCGCCTTCTTCCGCCACCTGCACCTGAACCCCTTCGCCGACCCGGCCAGCGCCGCGCAGGCGCCGCTGCGCATCGAACAGGCACGCATCGGCCCGGTGCCACCACCGGCACACGGCTGGGCCGTGGCCGCGTGCATCCTGGTATTCGTTGCGTTCTTCGCGGTCGGCCCCGGCGTGTGCGTGTGGCTGGCGCTGTCGGAACTGATGCCCAACCGCATCCGCTCCAACGGCATGAGCATCGCCCTGCTCATCAACCAGTTCGTCTCCACCACCATTGCCGCGCTGTTCCTGCCCACCGTCGGCCACTACGGCTACGCCAGCATGTTCCTGTTCTGGGCCGGCTGCACCTTCGTGTTCTTCCTGGTGGCCGCGCTGTGGCTGCCGGAAACCAAGGGCAAGTCGCTGGAGGAGATCGAAGCGCGGTTTGCCAGGTAGCGTTCGACCCTGGTCGACCTCCGTGGACATCGCGGGGGTGTCGGTGCGCCGATCACTGGCCGGTGATGTGCTTCTCCAGCGCCTGCGCTTCGGCCACGCTGGGCAGGCCACTGAGCATCATCGATTCGCCGAACGGGCCCTGTACCGTTGCCACCATCAGCACGCGGCCGTCCACGCTGATCGCTGCACGCTGGCCCACCAGGGCCTCCGTGCCATCATGGATGCGCTGGCGCGCCTCCGGCCGGTAGCGGATCTGCAGGCCGGGTTGATTGGCCTGGTCCAGCACATAGCGCACATCGGCGATATCGGCACTGCTGGCGATCGGCGGCTCGCGCAGGGCAAGGGTCTCACCCTGCCACTGAGCGGGCGTGCCCTTGCCGGCCGCATCGACCGCGCTCAGGCGTACGTCCACGCCCGGACGCGGTGCATGCGCCGGGCCCGTCATTGCCTCAGGCGTTGCCGCCGGCACGCATCCGGTCATGGCCAGCGCCGCGCCCAGCAACAGTGCGCGCGCGCCCCTCATTTCAGCTTCCTCAGTTTCAGGGCCACCACGATCTGCAGCAGCCCATACAGCAGGCTGCCGATGCCGATCCACAACGTGGTGACAGCCACCCCGGCCAGCGGGTTGGCCGCAAACAGCAGGCCCAGCACGATGGCCAGCACGCCGCTGAGGATCAGCACCCATTCGCCCTGGATGTGCCTGCGTACGCGCACGGCGAACACGATGCGGTAGATGCCCGCCACCAGCAGCCAGGCGGCCAGCAGCAGCACCAGCACGCTGGCGGTGGCCAGCGGGTTGATCACCGCCAGCGTGCCGAACCCCAGCGACGCCACCGCGTACAGCAGCAGCCAGCCACGCGGCGCCCCGCTGCCTCCGCTGATCAGCGCGAGCAGACTGATGACCCCTTCAACGATGGCCATCACGCCCAATGCCCAGGCCAGCGCGGTGGCTGCGGCCATCGGCCAGCCGATCGCGGTGATGCCGAAGCCCAGCGCGACCACGCCATACAGCAGCAGGATAGACCAGCTGCGGCCGATGGCCGACAACAACGGCGACGGTGAGGATTCGGGAGACAGCATGACCACTCCTTCGATCAGGTTCCGTGCCCCATCCTAGCGTCCAGCGTGCACAGGCAGATGAAGGCCCGTCGCATGCCAGCGCTCAACTGCCTGCGCCTTCGCGGCGCTGCCAGCACATCTGCGCACGGTCCGCGTTGAGCAGCAGGTTGTGGGTCTTCAGCATCTCGCCGCCGATCATCCAGCTTTCCGCGGCCAGCATGCGTTCCGGTGGCTGCACGATGGTGGCCTGCAGCCGCCCTGCCAGACCGGCACCGGCCACCTGCACGGCCTGTGTACGCACACGGCGGTCGACACGCCCCATCATCGTAGTGATGGCATGGTCATTCCACCGCGCGTCCGCCGGCTGCGGCTCCCGTGTATCCCGCACTTCCAGCAGCCCTGTCATTCCGGTGTCGGCCATCACCAGCTTGTCCACGCCGTCGATCTTCATCGGGCTGCGCACGTTCCAGTAGCGGCCCCAGGGATCAGAGGTGACACGCAGCGGGCTCTGGCAACCGGTGTACTTCCATGCAGGCCCGAGCATGCGCAGGACGTCGTCGGACAGCAGCAGCGGCCCCAGTTGCCGCAATACGTCCAGGCCGATGATCGCGAACGGGATGGCGTCTGTCTGTGCGAGCGACACATCCTTGATGCGCACCCCGCCGATTTCCAGATCGACCGGCTCGACCAGCGCGGTGGTGACGACGGTGCCGCCCTGCTGTTCCTGGCGGAAGCCCGGCGTGGACTGCAGTTTCAACTGTCGTGCGAACGCGGGGGCAATGAACGACTGCGTCGCGCCGGTATCCACCAGGAACTCGACCTTTACGTTGCGGCCGGGGCCGGTGCCTCCGCTCAGCGTCGCCACCATGATGGGCCAGCCCTTCTCATACCGCACCGGCACTTCCACCACGCCTTCCGGGCGCGCCACGACCTGCGCGGTGGGACGCCCGGTAAAGGACTCGAAGGGCAACTGACCCAGAGCGCTCTGCTGGTACAGCGCCGAACCGGCCAGATAAGGGGTGCTACTGCCCAGGCGGCGGACCTTCACCATGGTCTCGGCCCAGGCACCAATTTCGCCGCGCCACAGATGGTTGCCGGCCAGGATGCCCAGGCACTGGTACAGCGAGAGCGAGTCCGGCTCGGCCTGCACGGCGGGATCGTCGATGCAACGTTGCGCCCACTTGTCGGAGTTGGCGATCTCGCCGCGGGTGCGGAAATACGCGGCGCGCGCAGGGTAGGCGCGGACCGGCGACTGGTCGCCACTTCTGCGCAGGTAGTCGGTGGCACCTACGGCCATCGCCACTTCACTGTCCAGGAAAGGCAAGCCCTTGGGCTGCTGTGCGGGCTGCGCGCCCACTGCGGCCGCGGCACACAGCGCGGACCACAGTGGCAGGGCAAGATGCCGACTACGTGGTACGGAATTCCATTCCATCAGACAACTCCTGGGCAAACATCGCGATTCAGCGCAGATCCCATACGTTAGCCCAGGTACATTCGCAGCAGGTGACAGCGCTCACGGTACCCGCGCGCAGACCCACACCCGCACCTCCTGCGCGCCCACCAACCGCAGCGTTTCCGCCACTTCCAGCACCGTGCTGCCGGTGGTCATCACATCGTCCACCACGGTCAGGCGCGGTGGCACCGCACCGCGCACATCGAAAGCATCGAACAGATTCTTGCGGCGCTGTTCGGCACTGCGCTCCGACTGCGGTGCCGTATGCCGGCGCCGGTACAGGCCGCGCCACACCGGCTGGCGCAGCAAGCGGCACAGCTCCCCCGCCTGGTCATAGCCGCGCTGGCGCAACCGACGCGGATGCAATGGCACCGCCACCAGCGGCGGGCAGGCCCACGATGGCGGCCTGCGCTGCATCAGCTGCGCAAGCAGGCGACCCGCCGCCAGGTCCTGATGGAACTTGTAGCGCACCAGCAGCTGGTCCACCGGCGGCAGGTACAGCAGGCTGGCATGGGTGGCAGCCTGCGGCGGCGGCTCCTCGCGGCAGGTGCCGCAGACCGGCAGCGCGCTGTCGGGCAACGGCAGAGCACAGCGCAGGCAGGCACGGCCGGACCAGGGCATATCGGCCAGGCAGGCGGCGCATAGGTCCAGGCCATCGTGGCCGGGGTCATCGCAGACCAGGCAGCGCAGCGGCAGCAGTGCGCGCAATGCCGACGCGAAAGTGCGCAGAGACAGCGTTTTCAGCATTCAACAAGTCTGCGTGCGGCCATTTCGCGATGGAATCGGGCGTCAGCCTATGCTGCAGTCAGGGTGCGGCTTGTCCGGGTACCGGGAAAGGCTTCGACACGGCCGCTGCACATTCCCGCTGCTAGCGTGCCCCATCTGTATCGCCTCTTCGGACTCTACATGAACAAGCGGACCCGAATCGTCGTCATCGTGCTGGTCGTCGGCCTGCTGGCGATGGCCCTGCCCAGCCTGCTGTGGTACGTCAAACAGGGCGAAACCCACGACGCCGGGTTGCAGAAGGAGGCACAGAAGATGCAGCAGGAGCAGGCCAAGCCCTGATCGACTCCGTGCGCCTCGAACCTACCGCTCGCGATTGGCTGCCTGACGGCTGGAAAGTGCTGCCCCGCGACTTCTATCGCCGGCACCCCACCGCCGTCGCACCGCAGCTGCTTAACAAGCTGATCGTGCGTGACGATGGTCGCGCCGCCCGCATCGTTGAGGTTGAGGCTTACGCAGGCAGTGAGGATCCCGCCGCGCACTCCTATCGTGGCCAGACGGCACGCAATGCCACCATGTTTGGTGAGGCGGGCCATCTATATGTCTATTTCACCTACGGTATGCACTGGGGCAGCAACGCGGTCTGTGGCGAGGTGGGCGAAGGCGTGGGCGTGCTGCTCAGAGCGGCCGAGCCGGTGTCCGGCGTGGGTGCCATGCAGGCGGCGCGACCTGCGGCCAAGCGCGAGCGCGATCTTGCAAGCGGCCCTGGCAAGTTGTCCCAGGCGTTCGGCATTACACGCGATCTGGATGGCGCTGACCTGGTCACGGCCGATCGTGGTCTCGTCATTGTCTGTGATGGCACGTCGCCACCGCCATCGCCGGTGGTGGGGCCACGCATCGGCATCAGTCGCGCGGTGGATTTCCCTTGGCGCTGGCATGTGCCGGACCATCCGCATGTGTCTGTCCGGCCACGCACACGTTAGCGCTCGCCCGCCAGCACCGGCGGCAGCACCTGCCCCAGCCAATCGATGAACACCCGTAGCCGCGGCGTCACATGCCGGTTGTTCGGGTACACCACGTGGAACGGGTACGGTGCCGGTCGCCATGGCTGCAGCACTTCCACCAGCGCCTTGCTGCGCAGCGCAGCGCCCGCCGCATAGCTGAAGGTCTGCACCAGGCCCATGCCTGCAACGGCGGCGGCCAGATGGGCATTGCTTTCGTTGATGCCGATGCGGTGCTCGGCCTTGATCTCGAACGCACCGTCTTCGCCACGAAACCGGAACGGCACCGCGCGGCCATTCGAAGGCAACAGGTAGCTGACCAGCCGGTGGCCGTTGCGCAGCTCCTCGGGGTACGCAGGGATGCCATGCGCCTTGAGGTAACGCGGGCTGGCGCAGGTGACCAGGTGCGCATCGCCCAGGTGACGGGCCACCAGCGTGGAATCATCCAGCGCGCCGCCGCGGATCACGCAGTCCACGTTCTCGCTGATCAGGTTCACGGATCGGTCGGACACACCCAGTTCGATGCGGATGTCCGGGTAGCGCGCCATGAAATCGGGCAGCACCGGAATGAGCACATCGCGTGCGGTGGAGCCACCGATGTCCACGCGCAGCAGCCCGCGCGGTGCACCGCGTGCGGCGCTGAACGAGGCGTCGACATCCTCGAGGTCGCGCAGCAGGCGGCCGGCCTTCTCGTAGTACGCCTGGCCTTCGGCAGTGACCGCCACGCGGCGCGTGGTCCGCTGCAGCAGGCGTACGCCCAGGTGGGTTTCCAGTTCGCGCACCAGCTTGCTCAGCGAGGTGGTCGGCATGTCCAGCGAATCAGCGGCGCGGGTGAAGCTGCCGGCCTCGACGACGCGGGCAAAGGCACGGATGGCAGTGAGCTGGTTCATGCCGCCGATTATGCACACACATGCACAGTCATTGTCATTGCGCAGGATTTATCGCAACCGCGCGGCCGCCCATCATTCTCCCACCCGCTGCCACCCCTCCCCCGGCAGCCCTTACAGGCGAACACCATGAGCACTGATTTCAACGGCAAGATCGCCCTCGTCACCGGCGGCACCACCGGCATCGGCCTGGCCACTGCCCAGCATCTGGCCAACTTGGGCGCCAAGGTCTTCATCACCGGCCGCCGCCAGCCGGAACTGGACGCCGCCGTCGCCGCCATCGGCGCGCAGGCCACCGGCATCCGCGCCGATGCCGCACAGCCCAGCGACCTCGATGCGGTCTACGCACAGATCGCCCGCCAGGCCGGCCGCCTGGACATCCTGTTCGCCAACGCCGGTGGCGGCGACATGCTGCCGCTGGGTGCCATCACCGAAGAACACTTCGACCGCATCTTCGCCACCAACGTGCGCGGCGTTCTGTTCACCGTGCAGAAGGCGCTGCCGCTGCTGGTTGATGGCGCTTCGGTCATCCTCACCGGCTCGACGGTCTCGATCCAGGGCACGGCCAACTTCAGCGTATACAGCGCCAGCAAGGCCGCGGTGCGCAACTTTGCCCGCTCGTGGGCGCTGGACCTGAAGGAGCGCCGCATCCGGGTGTACGTGGTCAGCCCCGGCCCGATCCGCACCCCCGGCCTGGGCGACCTGGTGCCCGACGAAGCCCGTCAGGGCCTGTTCGATCATCTCGCCGCGCAGGTGCCGCTGGCCCGCCTCGGCGAGCCGCAGGAAGTGGCCAATGTCGTGGCCTTCCTGGCCTCGGATGCAGCCAGCTTCGTCAACGGCATCGAGTTCTTCGTCGATGGCGGCATGGCCCAGGTGTGATACCGGTCGGCCACTGCGATCGGGTTTGAATCAGCGCTGCCGGCCCAGGCCGGCATGCGCTTGCTGATACAGGATGTGCGTCAGCTCGTACTGGTTGCAGGCTCGCTCCGGCAACGCACCGTCTTCGCCGGGGACACCCACCTCGAATCCCTCTTCCACATCCTCGTAGTAGAGCCACCCGTCAGCGAGATGGGCGATGACCCAGACCGGCTCCGCTTCACCCAGGCGATGCAGTGGCATCGTATGGAACGCCACGCGCTGCGCGGCGAAGGCGGCCTGCTGCTCAGGCGTGCAGCGGGCGAGCTGGGCGGCAACCAACGCATCGAGCTCTTCGCGGGAGATTGGCTTCCAGCGTCCTGTGCGGGTGTCAGATGGCTGCATCAGTACGTGTCAGTCGCAATCCTGGTAACCACCCACCACGCCACAGTGCCTGCAACGGAACAGGTAGGCCGTCGGTGAACCGTCCTTGTCCAACGCAGCAAGGAAATGCTGCCACTGCGGCCCGTCGTCCAGCCCGGTGCTGTCCTGGATCGCCGCCACTGCCTGCTCACCGTGCGCTTCCAGTTCGGCGCGACCGGCGCGGCCGATGAACTGCGCGGCATCGCCGCAATGGGTCCACCACTGTTCCTGCTGCCAGCCGTTGAAGCCGGGCGTACGCTGCGCGATCACGTCGATGATCTCCTCATCGACTTCATCCCACTCGCCGCCACCACCGACGCCTTCCTCATCACTGAAGATGACGCCCAGTCGCTCGTGCGCGGAGCCATCGGCGATGCACCACGGGCAGATTTCGTGCCCGTACTCTTCTTCGGCATAGACCGGCCCGGTGTAGACGTAGCCACGCGACTGCCCGCAGCACACGCACGGCGTGTCGGCAGCCACCACGCTGCCGGTGGCGATCGGATCGGGGTGGTAGGTGAAGCGCGGCAGATCCATGGCAGTTCCTTTGCTGGGCGGCCCAGTGTAGCGGCGCGGTCAGGGCCAAATATACTGTAAACCATCGCACGCAATATTTAGTTGACAGTCCTCGCCAGGCCACCCACACTGCCGCCCTCGCTCCACGCCCTACCAAGGTCCCGCCATGGCTCCTGCCATCCGCCACGACTGGCAGCACGATGAACTGCAGGCGCTGTTCGACCTGCCCCTGCCCGAACTGCTGTTCCGCGCCGCCAGCGTGCATCGCGCGCATTTCGATCCGGCCCAGGTGCAGGTGTC
Source organism: Stenotrophomonas sp. STEN087 (assembly GCF_056759115.1). Taxonomy (NCBI): domain Bacteria; kingdom Pseudomonadati; phylum Pseudomonadota; class Gammaproteobacteria; order Lysobacterales; family Lysobacteraceae; genus Stenotrophomonas; species Stenotrophomonas sp. STEN087. The sequence continues at coordinate 52,009 of NZ_JBRRCR010000020.1, forward strand.
CACGCTGCTGTCGGTGAAGACCGGTGGCTGCCCGGAAGACTGCGCGTATTGCCCACAGGCGCAGCGCTACACCACGGGCGTGAGCGCGCAGAAACTGATGGATACCGATGCCGTGCTGGCCAAGGCACGCCAGGCCAGGGCCGCCGGTGCGTCGCGCTTCTGCATGGGTGCGGCATGGCGTTCGCCGAAGGACCGCGACATTCCGAAGGTCGCTGCGATGATCGCCGGCGTGAAGGCGCTCGGCCTGGAAACCTGCGCCACCCTCGGCATGCTCAGTGGCGACCAGGCGCGCGCGTTGAAGGACGCCGGCCTGGACTACTACAACCACAATCTCGATACCGCGCCGGACTACTACGATTCGATCATCCACACGCGCCAGTACCAGGACCGCCTGGATACGCTGGGCCACGTGCGCGATGCCGGGCTGAAGACCTGCTGCGGCGGCATCGTCGGCATGGGCGAGACGCGTGCGCAGCGCATCGGCCTGCTGCTGGCGCTGGCCACGCTGCCGGCCCATCCCGATTCGGTGCCGATCAACAAGCTGGTGCAGGTGGCCGGTACGCCGCTGCATGGCAGCGCGGAACTGGACCCGTTCGAGTTCGTGCGGATGATCGCGGTGGCACGCATCGCGATGCCGCATTCGATGGTGCGGCTGTCGGCCGGTCGCGAAGCCATGAGCGATGAGTTGCAGGCGCTGTGCTTCCTGGCCGGTGCCAACTCGATTTTCTACGGCGAGAAGCTGCTGACCACCGGCAACCCGGAAAGCGAGCGCGACCTGGCCCTGTTCGCGCGCCTGGGCCTGCAGCCGATGCCCGTGCAGGTGGACGCCGATGGCCACGACCACGGCGGTACCGTGCACGCCGATATCAGCGCCGATGGCCCCGACTGTGGCTGCGCCCACGCCGCGTGACATGCCGCGTGATCAGGGCGTCGAGCAGGCGTGGCGGCAACGCGCTACCCTAGCCGCCCCGTCGTCGCCTGAAGCCAGCATGGCCCGCCCCGACCTGACCGCCCGCCTCCAAGCCCAGCGCGCGTTGCGCGATGCACAAGGCCGTCGCCGCCCGCGGCGCACGGTCACCCGTCGTGATGGCGTGCGCCTGGAAATTGACGGGCGCTGGTTGACCGGGTTCTGCAGCAACGACTACCTCGGCCTGGCCCAGCAGTTCAGCGTGGTCAACGCACTGCAGGATGCGGCCGCACGCGATGGCACCGGTGCCGGTGCCTCGCATCTGGTCTGTGGCCACCACGCGCTGCACGACGCGCTGGAACGCGAAGTGGCCGACTGGCTCGGTTACCCGCGCGCCCTGCTGTTCGGCAGTGGCTTCGCCGCCAACCTTGCGGTGCAGCAGGCGCTGCTGAGCGAAGAGAACGACGTCTGCGTGCAGGACAAGCTCAACCACGCCAGCCTGCTCGATGCCACGCGGCTGGCCGGTGCGCGCCTGCGCCGCTACCCGCACTTGGATCCGGAAGGCGCCATGCGCCAGCTCAAGCACGCGCCCGAAGGTGCGGCGATGCTGGCCACCGATGGTGTCTTCAGCATGGACGGCGATGTCGCACCGCTGCGTGCGCTGTCGCTGGTCGCGCGCCTTCAGCAAGCGCTGTTCTACGTGGACGACGCGCATGGCGTGGGCGTGCTCGGCGATGGCCGTGGTGCCGTCGCCACCGCCGGCCTGGGCGTGGACGACGTGCCGCTGCAGTTGGTCACCCTGGGCAAGGCGCTGGGCAGTGCCGGCGCGCTGGTGCTGGGTCGCGAAGACCTGGTCGAGCACCTTTCCGAAACCGCACGCCCCTACATCTACACCACCGCCCTGCCGCCGGCCCTGGCCGCCTCGGCCCTGGAAGCGGTGCGCCTGGCCCGCCGCGACCATTGGCGCCGGGCCAAGCTGGCCGACCTGATCGCCCTGTTCCGCGGTGAGGCGCGCCGCCATGGCCTGGACCTGATGGCCTCGGAAACCCCGATCCAGCCGCTGCTGTGTGGCGATGACCACACCGCCGTGGCGATGTCGCAGGCGCTGGAGCAGGCCGGCTGGCTGGTTGGTGCGATCCGTCCGCCGACGGTGCCCGAAGGCAAGGCGCGGCTGCGCGTCACCCTGTCGGCACTGCATACGCCGGAACAGGTCCGCGAGCTGGTCGAAGCCATCGCCCAGGCGCGCGACCGCGTCGCTGCCGGACCGAGCGAAGCGCTGCCGCCTGCCCTGCCTGCGCTGGCCTGACCCGCACGCGCCGTACCCCATGCATATCGACGTCACCGGCCACGGGCCGGACCTGGTTCTGATCCACGGCTGGGCCCTGCAGGGCGGCGTGTTCGCGCCGCTGGTGCAGCGCCTGGCCGACCGTTTCACCCTGCATCTGGTCGACCTTCCGGGCCATGGCCACAGCCGCGACGACAGCACGCCGCTGCGCCTGCCGCACGTGGTCAACGCGATTGCCGCGGCCACGCCGCCGGCGGTGTGGTGCGGCTGGTCGCTGGGCGGGCTGTTCGCCCTGCATGCGGCGGCCACCCTGCCGAAGGTGCGCGGGCTGGTGATGATCGCCGCCACGCCGCGTTTCGTGCGCGGCGAGGACTGGCCCCACGCGGTGGAACCGGCGGTTTTCGAGCAGTTCGGGCGTGACCTGGCCACGGACTTCGGCGGCACCCTGGAGCGCTTCCTGGCGTTGGACGTGATGGGTTCGGCGCATGCCCGCGAGGAGCTGCGCACCCTGCGCCAGCGCCTGGTCGAGCGCGGCGCCCCCAGCGAGCGCGCCCTGCTGGAAGGCCTGCGCCTGCTGGAAGGCACCGACCTGCGTGGCGCCCTGCCCACGCTGGGCAGGCCCAGCCTGTGGATCGCCGGCCAGCGCGACCGACTGGTATCGCCGGCCGCGATGCAGGCCGCCGCGGCGCTGGCCCCGGGCGCGCAGGCGCTGACCGTCGCCCACGGCGGCCATGCGCCCTTCCTCGGCCACGCCGACGAGGTGGCCGCTGCCCTGCAACACTTCGTTGCCGGCCTGTCACCGGCCGATGGCGGACAATGAGCACTTTCCGCATTCGGCAGGGTTGACGCATGGATCTCGGTATTTCCGGCCGCTGGGCACTGGTCTGCGGCGCAAGCAAGGGTCTCGGCCTCGGCTGCGCGCGCGCCCTCGTGGCCGAAGGCGTGAACGTGGTGATCGTGGCCCGTGGCGAAACCGCCCTGCAGGCCGCCGCTGAGGAACTGCGCGCCCTGCCCGGTGCCGCCGAAGTGCGCACGGTCGCCGCCGACGTCACCACCGAGGCCGGCCGTACCCAGGCACTGGCTGCCTGCCCGCAGGTCGACATCCTGGTGACCAACGCCGGTGGTCCGCCGCCGGGCGACTTCCGCACCTTCGAGCGTGATGACTGGATCGCCGCGCTGGATGCCAACATGCTGGCCCCGATCGCGCTGATCCGCGCCACGGTGGACGCGATGATCGCGCGCGGCTTCGGCCGCATCGTCAACATCACCTCATCCTCGGTGAAGGCGCCGATCGACACGCTGGCGCTGTCCAACGGCGCGCGCAGCGGCCTCACCGGCTTCGTCGCCGGGCTGGCGCGGCGCACGGTCGGCCACAACGTCACGATCAACAACCTGCTGCCCGGCCAGTTCGACACCGAACGCCTGCGCGCCAACTTCGCCCACGCTGCGGGCCAGGACGGCGACGTGCAGGCGGTGGCCGACCGCCGCCGCCAGCAGATCCCCGCCGGCCGCTTCGGTACGCCGGACGAATTCGGCGCCGCCTGCGCCTTCCTGTGCAGTGCACAGGCCGGTTACCTCACCGGGCAGAACCTGCTGATCGACGGCGGCGCCTACCCCGGTACGTTCTAAGAGACTTCCGCAATGCCGTCCCACTTCGATGCCCGCCACGTCCGCCGCGCGTTCGCCCGCGCCGCCAACAGCTATGACGCCGCCGCTGCCCTGCAGCGCGAGGTGCAGTCGCGGCTGATCGAATCGCTGGACTACCTGGAAGCGCGCAAGCCCGAGGTGGTGCTGGACATCGGTGCGGGCACCGGCCACGCCAGCGCGCTGATGAAGAAGCGCTGGCCGAAGGCGCAGGTGATCGCGATGGACGTGGCCCTGCCGATGCTGGACCAGGCCAAGCGCCAGGCCGGCTGGTGGAAGCCGTTCCAGCGCCTGTGCGGTGATGCCGCCGCGCTGCCGCTGGCTGACAACAGCGTCGATGTGATCTTCAGCAACCTGTGCCTGCAGTGGCTGGACGACCTGCCAGCGGTGTTCGCCGGTTTCCGTCGCGTGCTCAAGCCCGGTGGCCTGCTGCTGTGCTCCACCTTCGGCCCGGAGACGCTGGTCGAGCTCAACGAAGCATTCGCCGCCGCCGATGACCGCCCGCATGTCAGCCGCTTCGCGCAGATCGCCCAGTTCGGCGATGCGTTGATGATGGCCGGCTTCCGCGATCCGGTGCTGGACCGCGACCTGTTCACCCTGACCTACGACGACCTGCCGGCGCTGATGCGCGAGCTGCGCGCGATGGGCGCGACCAATGCACGGGTGGACCGCCGCCACACGCTGACCGGCCGCGGTCGTTTTGCCGCCGCTGCTGCAGCGTACGAACCGATGCGCCGTGCCGACGGCAAGCTGCCCAGCAGCTGGGAAGTGATCTACGCTCACGCCTGGGCGCCGGACCCGGGCGCGCCAATCCGCGAAGGCGGGCATGACATCGCCTCGGTGCCGGTGTCGGCCATCCCGATCCGCCGCAAGCAGCCCTGATCGAAAGCCGCCGGGCATGGCGATCAGGTATTCGCCGGCGAACTCAGCGGCGGACGCACCAGGTCGCGGTGGAAGAAATAGATTTCCTGCACCAGGAAACGCCAGCTGGTGTGGAAGCTGCGGAAGCGCGTGCTTGGCGTTGACGAGGCCAGCGCCTCGATGCCCAGCGCCTGGCTCAGGCGCAGCGCGCGTGCCATGTGCAGCGGGTCGCTGACGATGATGACCGTGTGCAGCTTGCGCTGCTCCATCAGCCGCTTGGCTTCCACCAGGTTCTGCACGGTGTTGCGTGAGGCGGTCTCGATCAGGATCGCGTCATCCGGCACGCCGTGCTTCAGCGCATAGCGCCGTGCCACCTGCGATTCGGAAAAACGCGCGCCCGCGCCACCGTAGCCACCGGTGAAGATCAGCAGCGGTGCATAGCCGGCCTGGTACAGGTCGAGGCCGTGGCGGATGCGTTCTTCGAACACCGGCGACGGCTTGGCATCGTAGGCCGCCGCGCCCAGCACGATGATCGCATCGGCCTTGGCGGCCTGGTCGCGCTCACCCACCCAGACGATCCAGGCGGTCACGCCCAGCAGCCACACCAGCACCAGTACGAACAGGCGCCACAGCCAGCCCAGCAGGCCGGTGCGGGGTCGATGACGGCCGCGGCTCACGCCACCTCCCAGCGCAGCGCTGGCAGATCGACGTTGCCGCCGGACAGCACCAGGCCCACGCGCTGGCCCGCAAACCGCGCCGGCTGGGCCAGCACCGCCGCCAGCACGATGGCCGAGGACGGCTCCACCACCTGCTTCAGCACCTCCCACAGCAGGCGCATCGCCGCACGGGTGGCGTCATCGTCCACCACGATCACCTCGGCGCCCGCTGCCTGCAGCAGCTGGAAATTCGGCGCGCCGACCAGCGTGCGCAGGCCATCGCAGAAGGTGTCCGGGGTGAAACCGGTCACGCGCTGGCCGGCAGCCAGCGAACGCGCGGTGTCGTCGGCGCCGGCCGGTTCGGCCAGTACCAGGCGGGTCTGCGGGCTGGCGTGCTGCAGGGCCAGCGCAGTACCGCTGGCCAGGCCACCGCCGCCCACCGGCACCACCAGAACATCGAACGGGCCATCGCTGTGCAGCAGCTCCAGCGCCGCCGTGCCTTGCCCGGCCATCACCCCCGGGTCGGCATAGGGATGCACCAGGGTCGCGCCGGTATCGGCCTGCACCTGCGCGCAGGTGGCCTCGCGGTCGGCGATGGTGGGCGGGCAACGCCAGAGGGTGGCGCCATGGCGTGCGATGTTGGCCAGCTTGGCGGCCACCGCCCCTTCGGGCACCACCACATGACAGGGTATGCCGCGGGTGCGGGCGGCCAGGGCCAGCGCCGCACCGTGGTTGCCCGAGGAATGGGTGACCACACCGGCCGCGGCGCGCCCGGCGTCCAGCGACCACACCGCATTGCAGGCACCACGGAACTTGAACGCCCCGCCGCGCTGCAGATGCTCGGCCTTGAAGGCCAGCTGCGCCCCGGCCAGCGCATCCAGCGCGTGCGAGCGCAGGACCGGCGTGACATGGGCATGCGGCACGATCCGCGCGGCGGCGGCCAGGACATCTTCGGCGCGGGGCAACAGTGAATCGCTCATGACGCAAGATTAACGTATGCCCCGACGCTGGCGGCCACGCACCCGGCCATGCCAGCATGCAGGCCTTCATCGCCATTCATCCTGGGCCGGCACAATTAAGGGGCGATTCAATGCCCACGCCTGAAGCTGGCCCTACACCCGTCCTTGGGGGGACCCACATGAAAACGCGCCTGTTGCTTGCCGGTGGCCTGTTGCTGGCCCTCACCGGCTGTTCCACCTACGACTATGTCGGCGGTGGCAGCGGTGGCAGTTACTACCACGGTGCCCCGTCGACGGAGTACCGCTATCCGTATGGCTACCCGTCCACCTATGGCTACCCCTACTACGGTGGGTACGGCGGCTATGGCGGCGGTTACGGCTACGGCTATTACGGCAACCCGTATTACTCGCGCCCGGTCTACCGGCCGCCGCACAACCACCGGCCGCCGCCGCCGCCGCGTCCGGGCAACGGGGGTGAGAACCGTCCGCCGCCGCCGCCGCGCCAGAACAACGGTGGGTCGCCGTGGCGGAACATGGACTCGATGCGTCGCCCGCCGCAGGCCGGCCGCCCGTCGGGTCCGCCGCAGGCACGTCCGTCTGCGCCCCAGGCTCGTCCGTCCGCGCCGCCGCAGGCACGTCCGGCACCGGCACCGCGTTCGCCGAAGTCGAACGGTTCGCCGTGGCGAAACCTGGAACGATGAACCGTTGCCTGCGGCGAAACATGAAACGTGCGACGCAGCGCACAGTTGGGCTCTGAACCATCTTGCATTTCACGCGGTTCAGGCCGCACTCTACGCGGGTGGTGACGGCCCGCGTCACAAAGTGACAAAAACGTTAAGGGCCCGTCCCAAACAGCTCTACGTCGATATCCGACAGGAACATCTGGATCCCCCCTGTTCCGGCCCTGTCGGATGTCGGCACCTCTGAAAGCAGACGGCCCCGCGATGCGGGGCCGTTTGTTTTGGGGGGTCGCCAAACCTGGCCGGCTCCAGTAGATCCACGCCATGCGTGGATAGGGCCCCTGCCGGTAAACCTGCAAAAAAACAGGTAAACCTGCAAAAAAACAGGGCCGGACAGTCCCCCGACTGCCGGCCCCCCGCTTCCCCACCGTGCGCCTGTACCGGCCCCTGTTCCAATTCCGGTCAACGGCGCCTACGGCGCCAGCCACGATGGGTGCTATTGGGTTATCTGCAAAAATCCTGCCAACTTTAGGGCGGATTTCATCCCGGCCCCGATCCGGGCCCGTCGCCCCCCTCAGAATGGCGCTAAAATCGCCACCCCGGCGCCGCCCCGGCCGCGCCCGTCCCTTGTTGACCTGCCCCCATGACCCAGTCCTTCCATCGTTACGACGTCATCGTCATCGGCGGTGGCCACGCCGGCACCGAGGCCGCGCTGGCCGCGGCCCGTACCGGCGTGCGCACCCTGCTGCTGACCCACAACATCGAAACCGTGGGCGCGATGAGCTGCAACCCGGCCATCGGCGGCATCGGCAAGGGCCACCTGGTCAAGGAAATCGATGCCCTCGGCGGTGCGATGGCGCATGCCGCCGACCGCGCCGGCATCCAGTGGCGCACGCTCAACGCCTCCAAGGGCCCGGCCGTGCGCGCGACCCGCTGCCAGGCCGACCGCAACCTGTACCGCATGGCGATCCGTGCCATCGTCGAAGGCCAGGCCAACCTGACCGTGTTCCAGGCCGCCGTCGATGACCTGGTCATCGAAGGCGACGCCGTGCGCGGGGTCATCACCCAGACCGGCCTGCGCTTCGACGCCGAGGCCGTGGTGCTGACCGCCGGCACTTTCCTGGCCGGCAAGATCCACGTCGGCCCGACCCAGTACGCCGCCGGCCGCATGGGCGACCCGCCGGCCACCACGCTGGCCGCGCGCCTGCGCGAGCGTCCGTTCCAGGTCGACCGCCTGAAGACCGGCACGCCGCCGCGCATCGATGGCCGCTCGCTGGATTACAGCGTGATGGACGAGCAGCCCGGCGACACGCCGCGCCCGGTGATGTCCTTCCTCGGCTCGGTGGACGAGCATCCGCAGCAGGTCAGCTGCTGGATCACCCACACCACCGAACAGACCCACCAGATCATCCGCGACGCCCTGCACCGTTCACCGCTGTACAGCGGCCAGATCGAGGGCATCGGCCCGCGCTACTGCCCGTCCATCGAGGACAAGGTGGTGCGCTTCGCCGAGAAGGCCAGCCACCAGATCTTCGTCGAGCCTGAGGGCCTGGGCATCGTCGAGATCTACCCCAACGGCATCTCCACCTCGCTGCCGTTCGACGTGCAGCTGGAGATGGTGCGCAGCATCCGCGGCTTCCAGAACGCGCACATCACCCGCCCCGGCTACGCCATCGAGTACGACTTCTTCGATCCGCGCGGGCTGAAGGCTTCGCTGGAAACCAAGCTGGTCAACGGCCTGTTCTTCGCCGGCCAGATCAACGGCACCACCGGCTATGAAGAAGCCGCCGCACAGGGCCTGCTGGCCGGCCTCAACGCCGCGCGCCAGGTGCGCGGGCTGGACGGCTGGTGCCCGCGGCGCGACGAAGCGTACCTGGGCGTGCTGGTGGATGACCTGATCACCCACGGCACCAACGAGCCGTACCGCATGTTCACCAGCCGCGCCGAGTACCGCCTGCAGCTGCGCGAGGACAACGCCGACCAGCGCCTGACCCCGGCCGGCCGCGAGATGGGCCTGGTCGATGACCGCCGCTGGAGCGCCTTCGAGACCAAGCAGGCCGCGGTGGCCGCCGAGCGCGCGCGCTTGGGTGCACTGTGGGCGACCCCGGCCAATGCGCTGGGCCGCGAGGTACAGGAAACCCTGGGCGTGGCGGTCAGCCGCGAAACCAACGTGCTGGACCTGATCAAGCGCCCGGAACTGGACTACGCGCAGCTGATGCAGGTGCCGTCGCTGGGCCCGGCCGTGGCCGATGGCAAGGTGGCCGAGCAGGTCGAGATCGGCGTGAAGTACGCCGGCTACCTGGACCGCCAGCGCGACGAGATCGAACGCCAGCAGCGCCACGAAGCGACGCCGATCGCCGAAGGCTTCGACTACGCCGGCGTGCGTGGGTTGTCGGCCGAAGTGCTGCAGAAGCTGGAACGCGTGCGCCCGCAGACCATCGGCCAGGCACAGCGCATTCCCGGCATGACCCCGGCCGCGATCTCGCTGCTGCTGGTGCACCTGGAACGCGCCCGCCGCGGCCGCGTGGCGTAACGCGCATCATCGGTAGCGGGCGGGGCGACCCCCCCCGGCGGGGCGCGGGCGGCGCCACCCCCGCGCGGGTCGCCCCGGGCAGCGCGGCAGGGCGCGCTGAGAAAGAGGAGGTTGGCC
>NZ_JBRRCR010000021.1:0-61340 GCF_056759115.1 Stenotrophomonas sp. STEN087
GGGTGCGGGGGGGGGGGCCGGGCGGGGTTCGGGGGGGGGGTTGCGGGGGGGCTGGGCCGGCCCGCTACCGCTCCCGCTGCGCTACCAGCAGCCAGCTGTTGAACGGTGTGCGCCCATGCAGCGGCCGCACCTCGCCCACCTGCAATCCGGCTTCGGCCAGCGTCGCCCGCAGCAGTGCCGGGTCGGGGTAATGCCGTGGCCGCGTGCCCATCCAGCCCACCAGCCAGGCCAGTCGATCAGCCACGCGCGTGGTGCGGTCGCGGCGGTCGCCGGTGGCCAGCGGCGTGCGCAGCAGCAGGCGGGCGCCGGGCGCCACCCGGGCGCTGGCGGCTTTCAGCAGGTCCAGCTGCGGCTGCGCATCCAGGTACTGCAGCACGTCCAGCAGCAGCACGTGCCCGGCCTGCGCAGGCAGGGGCGCCTGCACGTCCAGGCAGTCGAACCGCACATCCTCCAGGTCCCCACCGGCCCGCTGCGCGCGGGCGATCTTGCCCGCATCCACGTCCACGCCCAGATAGGGCTGGCCGCGACCGCGCTGGCGCAGCACGTGGGCGAACAGGCCCAGCCCGCAGCCCAGGTCGAGCAGCGGCAGGCCATCGTCAGGAAGGTGCTGCAGCACGCCGTCATACAGCGGATCGCTGCCCAGCTTGCCGCGCGTGTAGTAGTAGTCGCGGCGGTTGCCCCAGGCCTGCACCGGCCGGAACGCCTCGGCGATGGCCCGAGCCTGGCCGCGCTCCAGCGGCGAACAGTTCAGTGGTGTGCCGTTCCCTGGCAGGCCATCCATCGCTCAGTCCGTTCGCTGCAGCAGGCGCGTGGCCACGGGCAGGGCGCGTTCGGCCCACAACGCATACATCCGCGCGGAGGGATGCAGGCCGTCCTCGGCGATCATCGCCGGGTCGGCGCCGTGCGTGCGGCTGATGTCGGCGATGTCGACGAAGGCCACGCCCTGGTGGGTGCTGATGACCTCGGCGGCGGCGTTGAATTCGTCGGTCTCGATCTCGATGCGGGTCAGGTCACGGCCGCTGCCGGCACCGAACGGGGTCGTGCCCCAGTCGGGGAAGGACAGCACCAGCACGCGGCCGGCATCGCCACCGGCATAGCCGATCGCACGCTGCAGCAGGGCCTCGAACTGCTGGCGGTACTCGTCCAGCGGGCGCCCGCGGTACTGGTTGTTGACCCCGATCAGCAGGCTGACGAAGTCGAACGGGCCCTGCGGTGCGGCGGCATCGATGCCGGCATCGAGCTCATCGGTGGTCCAGCCGGTGGTGGCGATGGTCTGCGGGTCGGCCAGGTCCACGCCCTGGGCACGCAGCGCGGCGGCCAGCTGGTGCGGCCAGCGGCCTTCAACCGCGACCGCTTCGCCGATGGTGTACGAGTCGCCCAGCGCCAGGTAGGACAGCGCCACGCTCAGGCCACCGAACGGCGCGGCTTCAGCGGCACGACCTTGGTGGCGTCTTCGGCGCGGCGGGCCAGCACGCGGTCGATGCGCGCGAACACATCGCGCATCACCGAGGCTTCCGGCAGCAGGGTCACGCGGAAGTGGTGGCGGTAGGGCACGTTGAAGCTCGAGCCCGGCACGACCAGCACGCCCTCGTCGTTCATCAGGTCCAGCGCGAAGTTATGGTCGTCGAAGCCCTTGGCGGCGGCACCGACCACGGCCGGGAACGCGTACAGCGCGCCGGCCGGGGCGACCAGCGACAGGTGCTCGCTGGCGTTGCAGGCCTCGATCACCGCGCGGCGGGTTTCATACAGGCGGCCGCCGGGGGCGCACAGTTCGGAAATGGTGTCCGGACCGTTCACCGCGGCGTCGATGGCGTACTGGCCCGGCACGTTGGCGCACAGGCGCAGCGCGCTTAGCAGGTCGAGCGCTGCGCGGAATTCACCCAGGCGCGCATCGTCGCCAGTGAGGTGGGCCCAGCCCACGCGCCAGCCGCACGCACGGTGCACCTTGCTCAGGCCGCTGAAGGTCAGGCACGGGTGGTCGCCGGCCAGCGGCGCGACCGGCTGGAACACCGCGTCGTCGTACAGGATCTGGTCGTAGATCTCGTCGACCAGCAGCAGCAGGTTGTGGCGGCGGGCGATCTCGACCACGCGCTCCAGCAGCTCGCGCGGGTAGCTGGCGCCGCTGGGGTTGTTCGGGTTGATCAGCACGATGGCGCGGGTGCGCGAGGACACCAGCGTCTCGATCTCGGTCGGGTCGGGCTGGAAGCCGTTCTCCGGCGCGCAGCGGTAGTACACCGGGCGGCCGTCGTTGAGGATGGCCGCCGCCGACCACAGCGGGTAGTCCGGCGAGGGCACCAGCACTTCGTCGCCCGGGTTCAGCAGGGCGCGCAGCGACAGGTCGATCAGCTCGCTGACGCCGTTGCCGACGAACACGCGGTCCGGGTGGGCATCGGGCGCACCGCGGCGCGCATAGGCGGCGGCGATGGCTTCGCGGGCCACCGGCAGGCCCTGCTGGTGGGTATAGGGATCGGTGCGGCCCATGTCATCGGCGATGGCGTGCTGCAGGTGTTCCGGCGCACGGAAGCCGAAGTTGCCCGGGTTGCCGATGTTCAGCTTGATCAGCTTGCGGCCCTGCGCCTCCAGCTCCCGCGCTCGCCGGGCCAGCTCTCCGCGGATCTCGTAGCGCACTTCGGAAAGGCGCTCGCGGGTGGCCAGGGGCTTGTGCGAGGGGGTGGACATGGGGCTGGGCCGTCAAAAGGCGTGGGGTTTCCATCCTACCGGAATTGCTGCAGTGCATGGCAGGGCCCCAGGGCCTGCCGTTGTTGGGCTGGCAGGGCATCGGGCCGGTTAGAATGGCGGCGATGACCCAGACCCCCGATTTCAACGCCCTGCAGACCATCGGCTGGCCCTGGCCGGGCCCGCCGCAGCAGGCCGACTGGCAGGCCGCGATGGCCGAGCACCCGCAGGCCCGTCCGGCGCGGGTGATCGAACAGCACCGCACCCACTACGTGGTGGCCGATGGCCCGGAGGCCTCGATCAAGGCCGAGTCGCTGCCGGAATGGCAGCGCCCGCGCTTCCCCAGCCATGAACGGCCCGCGGTGGGCGACTGGGTGCTGCTGGACGGCATCCGCATCGTCGCCCTGCTGCCGCGGCGTACCGCCATCAAGCGTGGCGCGGCCGGCGAGCATTACCACCAGCAGGTGATCGCGGCCAACATCGATACGGTGTTCATCGTCTGTGGCCTGGATGCCGACTTCAACCCGCGCCGCATCGAGCGCTACCTGCTGCTGGTCGGCGGTGGTGGTGCCGAGCCGGTGGTGGTGCTGACCAAGGCCGACCAGACCGAGTACAGCGAAGACGCGCTGGCGGTGCTGGAGGAGCTGGAGATGCAGGGCATCGCGCTGCACGCGATCAATGGCCTGGATGCCGACAGCGTGTCCGTGCTGGAACCGTGGCTGGGCCCGGGCCGCACGGTGGTGCTGGTCGGCTCGTCCGGTGCCGGCAAATCCACGCTCACCAATACCCTGCTGGGCGAGCAGCGGATGAAGACCAATGCGGTGCGCGCCAATGATTCGCGCGGCCGCCACACCACCACCCACCGCGCGCTGATGCCGCTGCCGATGGGCGCGTGCCTGATCGATACGCCGGGCATGCGCGAGCTCAAGCCGACCGGCGAAGAGACGCTGGCCGAAGGTGGCTTCGCCGATATCGAAGCGTTGGCGGCGCAGTGCCGCTTCAACGACTGCATGCACCAGCAGGAACCGGGCTGCGCGGTGCGCGCGGCCATCGATGCCGGTGAGATCGAAGAGAGCCGGCTGCAGAACTACTTCAAGCTGAAGGAAGAAGTGGCGGCTGCCGCCGCCAAGCTGGCCGTGCGCCAGGCCGAGACCGCGCAGGAGCGTGGCGGCAAGAAGGGCAAGGGCCAGCAGTTCCGCCCGGCGAGCAAGAACCGCCGGCGCTGATGGGTATCGCGGGGTCGGATCCCATTGCATCGCAATGGGCTCTGAACCCTGCAACGGACCCGCCTCTGCCTGCCCCTGGCAGGTGCCAACCCTGGTTGGCACGGGCGTGTCCGAAGCCCCGCCTGCGGCGGATGCCAACCAAGGTTGGCAACTACCGGGTTCTGCTTGAAACGACCAAACCCAGGGCAGGGCGCTATAGTCCGCCCATGGAAACGACCGCGACGCTGGACCATGACGTGGCCCACCATGCGGCGCTCGACGCGCGACTGGTCGAGGCCGTGGGCGGCATCCGCCTGCTGGGGCTCACCAGTTGGCCGGCAACGGTGCAGGCACCGTTCCTGGACAGCGTGGCGCGCGGCCAGCCGGTGCTGCCGAAGGTGGACTATCCGAAACTGGACTTCAGCGAGGAACGCCGCGCACTGGCCGCCATCGCCGCCGAATGTGATCCCAGCCATCCGCTGGGCCACTACGTGCAGCAGTCCGCGCAGAGCTGGGACCTGGCTGCGCAGCTGCTGGAAGGCCTGGGCACCGCCGCTGTCGATCGCTGTTCCGTGCAGCTGTTCGGTGCGCCGGAGCAGCCATTGCCCGGCAATGGCCCGAGCACGCGCGAAGCGGCCCGCCACTTCATCCAGATCGCCAGCGAGCTCGACAGCGAACTGCTGGCCCCGGAAGAACAGGTGCCCGTCTCCGCCATCGCCCTGCAGTTGCAGCTGCAGAACGACCTCGATGGCTTCTTCGAATCGCGGATCATCCAGGTGCAGCTGGACCCGGAGCTGGTGTCCAAGGCTGCTGCCGGCCCGACCCGCATCCGTCTGCGCACCAGTGCACGCTTCAGCGCCTACGACCGCGCGCAGTTGTTCCACCACGAAGCGCTGGTGCATTCGCTGACCGCCTTGAACGGCCGCGAACAACCGGTGCTGCCCAGCCTGGCGCTGTCCTCACCACGGGTGACCGCCACCCAGGAAGGCCTGGCCACGTTCGCCGAGCAGATCACCGGCAGCATCGACATCGAGCGTCTGAAGCGCATCAGCCTGCGAACCGAAGCCATCGCGATGGCACGCGAAGGTGCGGATTTCATCGAGGTGTACCGCTACTTCTGCGATGCCGGGCAGAACCCGGAGGAAAGCTTCGCCTCGGCGCAGCGCGTGTTCCGCGGCGTACCACCGAGCGGCGGCCTGGCCTTCACCAAGGACACGGTGTACCTGCGCGGACTGGTGTCGGTGCACACGTTCTTCCGCCACATGCTGGCCGAGGACCGCCTGCAGGTCTGCCGCTGGTTGTTTGCCGGCAAGATGAGCCTGACCGACGCGATCGCGTTCGCACCGTTGTTCGAGAGCGGCGTACTGAAGCCACCGCGCTGGCTGCCGCATTGGGTGAGCCGGGCCAATGGCCTGGCGGGAATGCTGGCGTTCTCGCTGTTCGCCAATCGCATACGGATGGACCAGCTGGCGCCGGAGTGAAAGGCGTTGGTGGAAGCCCCACCGAAAACGGTCGCAAAAATCAAAAACAGAACCGGGGTCAGCCCGTTGCCAAGCAACGGGATCCGACCCTGTGCCGACCAACGGTCGGCACCCACAAACAGCAGCAGGTTCCATCAGCGGCAGGTTCCAACAGCTCGCAGGAAACTGTCGAAGGCGGGGTGGGTCCGGTTGCGGGGGCGTGAGCCGCATGGGCCCGAGGCATGCCTCGGGCGGGTTGGGCAGGACGCCCAACCCCGGTCTTGCCGTGTGCGCAGGACAGCGCACATGAGCAAGCGGCGACCGAGCTTACATGGACGTACTTGCAGCGTCCCCCGCAACCGGACCCACCCCGCCATCCCACGGATAGCCGCTCTTGCCGTTGACGTTGACGTTGACGTTGCATCGAGCGGGTGCAGGGCGCAGCCCTGCCGAAATAACCCCACGAACGAGACGCGCGTCACTGCCCGCAACACCCACGCCACTTCGTAAAAAACATTTCATCTTCCATTCGCATAGTGGCCTCGCGCCGTGCCGAGTCGCGGCGGACTCCCCCCATGCAATGGATCCACATGCAGACCCGACACCTCACGATCGCCGTCGCGATCGCGCTTTCCGCCGCCAGCGCCCATGCCGCCGAAGCCACCGATGCCACCGCCGACGCCGCGCTGAGCGCACAGACGCTCGACACCGTGTCCGTCATCGGCCAAGGCGAAACCCGCCAGGTGCAGCGCATCACCGCCGTCGACAAGCAGGTGCTGCCGCCGGGCACCAGTGGCCAGAAGATCCTCGACCGCCTGCCCGGCGTGTCGGTGCAGTCCAACGACGCCTTCGGCGCCAACGAAGAATCGCAGACCATCAGCCTGCGCGGCTTCGACAAGAGCCGTCTCGGCTACACGCTCGATGGCATTCCGCTGGGCGACAACAGCTACGGCAATTACAACGGCCTGAGCATCGCCCGCGCGCTGATCGCCGAGAACCTCGCCGGCGCCGAATTGTCGCAGGGCATCGGTTCGCTGGGCGTGGCCTCCACCAGCAACCTCGGCGGCACCATCCAGTATTTCTCGATGGACCCGTCCACCGAATTCGGCGGCCGTGCCAGCGTCACCGTCGGTGACAACAACCAGCGCCGCGGTTACCTGCGCGTAGATACCGGCGACATCAATGGCTTCTCGGCCTACGTCTCCGGCGTGCACCAGGACCAGGACATGTGGGCCGCGCCGTACCAGAACCAGACCACGCGCCAGTTCAACGCCAAGGCCGTGTGGAATGTCGGCGACCATCGCTTCGGTGCGTTCGTCGCCACCTCGCGCGCCAGCCAGGCCAACTACGCCTACCTGTCCAAGGACATGCTGGACCGCGGCCTGGGCTGGGACTGGAACATCTACGCACCGGACTGGGACCGCGCCGTCGCCGCTGCCTACTGCGCGCCGGGTACGCGTGATCCGGCCAAGTGCCAGTTCAGTGGCGGCGTCAACAGCATCGACGATGCGTACTACCAGAGCCGCGCGCTGCGTGATGACAACCTGTACTCGGTCGACGCCGACCTGCGCCTGGGCGAGCAGGGTCGCCTGAAGCTGGTGGCCTACCACCACGACAACCGTGGCCAGGGCCACTGGTGGGCGCCGGGCCAGCCGTCCTACCCGGGCACCGACCAGATGCTGCCGATCTCGATCCGCAGCACCAACTACACCATCAACCGCGACGGCCTGACCGCCGCGCTGTCGTGGCAGGTGGGCATCCACGAGCTGGAAGCCGGCCTGTGGTACGAGCAGAACGACCACAACGTGTCGCGCAATTTCTATTACATCAGCGGCCCGTTCCTGGATGATCTGTACCTGATGAACCCGGACCGCCTGCTGTTCAACCAGGACTTCGACATCCGCACGCAGCAGTTCTACGTGCAGGACCGCATGCGCCTCCTCGACCAGCGCCTTACCGTGGACGTGGGCCTGAAGAGCCCGAACACGCGCATGCGCGCGACCGCCAAGGGCGGTGTGGAAACCAGCATCGCTTCGGGCACGCTGACCGCCAAGGAATCGGTGCTGCCGCAGGTCGGCGTGGGCTTCAAGCTCAATGCCAACAACGAGCTGTTCGCTTCGTATGCCGAGAACATCGCGGCCTTCGTTGGCGGTGGCAGCGGTGGCCCGCTGCAGGTCTCGCCGGAATCGTTCGCGGCCAGCGCCGGGCTGGAACCGGAGAAGTCCAAGAGCCTGGAAGCCGGGTTCCGCACCTTCGGCGAGAAGTACCAGGCATCGATCGCCGCCTACAACGTGACGTTCGACAACCGCCTGCTGTCGCTCAACCCGTGCTCGAGCATCGAAGTCGGCACGCGCCCGGAGTGCGTCACCCGCTTCATCAACGTGGGTTCGGTGAAGAGCCATGGCGCCGAGCTGACCTTCATCCTCAAGCCGATCGACGGCCTGCAGTGGTACAACGCGCTGTCCTGGAACAAGACCACCTACGAGGACAACTACACCTCGGGTGGCGAGATCGTGCCGGTGGCCGGCAAGATCACCGTGGACACGCCGCAGCGCATGGCGTCCAGCGAAATCAGCTGGAACCGCGATGGCTTCTTCGCCAGCCTGCGCGCCAAGTACACCGGCAAGCGCTACTACACCTACACCAACGACCAGTCGGTGCCGGGCGTGACCACCTTTGATGCGGGCGCCGGTTATGACTTCGGGCCGGGCATGGGCCCGCGCAACATCCGCGTGTCGTTGAACGCGACCAACCTGACCAACAAGCGGTATGCCGGCCAGCTGAGTTCGTTCGCACCGACCGACCCGAATGGTACGCGTTACGCCATCCATGCCAGCGCACCGCGCCAGGTGTTCATGACGGTGGCTGCGGACTTCTGACCGGCAGGGGTCAGAGCCCGAGCGGGGGAATGCCAGGGGTCGGATCCCTTTCGCGTGCGAAAGGGCTCTGACCCCATCAGCAAGGGACCACTAAACTGCAGTGGTTCCCCCGCGATGGAAGTCCCCCCTTTGACCCCCGACGAGTACGACCGCGCCTCCCGCGCGCTGCTGCAGGACTACCTGCTGCAGGCATCTCCCGAGCAGCGCCATATCTACGTCGCGCGCCGCAACTACGATGACAGCCCCGAGCTGCTGGCCTGGCTGGCCGAGCGCAGCGAGCTGGATCGCGCGACGGCGCTGATGATGTACTGGTCGCTGGGCGCGGCCTGGTTCAGCCAGTACGCCGCTGATGACGACGTGCCCGGGCATGAGCGCGACGCCCATGCGATCGTCCGCCGCATCGAGCAACGCTACACCGAGGGCTTCTATGCCGGTCGTGCACTCGCCTTCGACCCGGGCAACTGGCCGGGCCCTTCGATGGGTGATCATCCCGGCCTGGTCGTGCGTCGCGCCGTCCCGGACGCCATGCTGGCTGCGGTGGCAGGCGAGCGGGCCTGCGATCCCTTTGCAGAGGCCGTCGACGCCGCCTTCGATGATGGCCTGCCGCTGGCGCTCGCAGCACAGCTGCACGACATGGCCGCGGCGGTGCAGGCTGATCGTGGGCCGGCCCTCGGCGATGCCGTCGCCGGCAACGTCGACATCTGGGCCGAGGCGGTGCCGCCGACGCTGTCGCCGCTGGCGACGGTCGCGGATCCGGGCTGGCCGGTGCTTGAGACCTTCCTGCGCCAAGCCTCACCGGAGGAATGCCATCAACTGATGCTGTTCGCTGACACCAGTGCGCTGTCAGATGCGCTGCAGTGGTTGCTGGACCAGCCGACGTTGTCGGCATCCAGCGCACTGGCGCTCTACTGGAACCTGGGCGCGTCGTGGTACGTCCCCTTCGCGACGATCGAGGATGTTCCGGAGTCGCACCGCTACACGGCAGCCGTGCTGAGACGCATCGAGCAGCGCCTGGCTGATGGCGGTTACGCGGATCACGGGCTGGGTTTCGACCTGGCACGGAGCCGGCCGCGTTTCCCTGCGTGTTGGCCAGGTCGGGAGGTGCGGCGTGCGATTCCTGACCCGATGTGGCAGCCGCGCCCGGGGCAGATCGTGGAGGAATCGGACGAGGTGGATTTCATCACCGGCCTGCCGGAAGACATTGCCGAAGCGCTCGCGAACGCCCGAGGGTAGAAGCAGTAGATCCACGCCGTGCGTGGATGGGCCTCACCCCATATACAACCCACCATCAGGCAGGGGTCGGAGCCCTTTCGCCGGCGAAAGGGCTCTGACCCCGAGCGGAGGCTTGAATGGTGCGGATCCCTTTCGCATCGCGAAAGGGCTCTGACCCCACGGGCCTCACCCCATATACAGCCCACCATTCACCGGGTAATCCGCACCGGTCACATACGAGGCTTCATCCGAAGCCAACCAGGCCACCAGGCCGGCCACTTCTTCCGGGCGGCCCAGGCGACGCACCGGCACCGAGGCGGCCAACCGGTCCAGCACGTCCGGCGGGAAGCTGCTGATCGCCTGGCTGGCGATGTAGCCCGGCGACAAGGTGTTCACGGTGACCCCGCGCGAAGCGACTTCAGCAGCCAGCGCACGGCTGAAACCGTGCATCGCCGCCTTCGCCGTCGCGTAGTTCACCTGGCCGATCTGGCCCTTGTGCGCGCTGACCGAGCCGATGTTGACGATGCGGCCCCAGCCACGCGTGGCCATGCCGTCGACCACCTGCTTGGTCAGGTTGAACAGCGCGTTGAGGTTGGAGGCGATCACTGCATTCCAATCTTCCACCGTCATCTGCCGGAACAGCAGGTCACGGCTGCCGCCGGAGTTGTTGACCAGCACGTCCACCTCGCCCACCTCGGCACGCACCTTGGCGAAGGCCGCCGTGGTCGAGGCCCAGTCGGTGGCGTTGCCTTCGGAGGCGATGAAGTCGAAGCCCTGTTCGCGCTGTTCGCGCAGCCAGTTGGCCTTGCGCGGCGAGTTCGGTGCGCAGCCGGCGACCACGGTGTGGCCGGAACGGGCCAGGCTCTGGCAGATGGCAGTGCCGACACTGCCCATGCCGCTGGTGACGTAAGCGATTCGAAGCGTCATTGCAGAAGGCTCCTTGGTGTCCGGATCAGGATGCGAAGGGATACAGGCCGAACAGCAGGCCGCCGACCATCAACAGCAGCGAGATGGCGATCGCCCACTTCAGGGTGAACTTCTGGTGGTCGGCGAATTCGACCTTGGCCAGGCCCACCAGCAGGTAGGTGGACGGCACCAGCGGACTGAGCAGATGCACCGGCTGCCCGGCCAGCGAGGCGCGGGCCATTTCCACCGGGGTGATGCCGTAGTTGCCGGCCGCCTCGGACAGGATCGGCAGCACGCCGAAGTAGAAGGCGTCGTTGGACATGAAGAAGGTGAACGGCATCGACGCGATGGCGGTGATGACGGCCAGGTACGGGCCCCACGAATCCGGGATGATCGCCAGGAAGCTGTGCGACATCGCCTCGACCATGCCGGTGTTGTTGAGGATGCCGGTGAAGATGCCCGCGGCGAAGATCAGCGCGACCACCGACAGCACGTTGCCGGCGTGATTGACCACGCGGCGGCGCTGTTCGGCCAGGTTCGGGTAGTTGATGACCAGGGCGATGGCGAAGCCGACCATGAACAGCACCGGCATCGGCAGCACGCCGGCGATCAGCGCGCCCATCAGGGCCAGGGTCAGCACCAGGTTCACCCACAGCAGCTTCGGCCGCTTGATGTCCTCGGCGTCTTCCACCGACGGCAGCGCGTTGTTGTCATCGGACACGCTGTTGTCCATCCAGCTGCCACCCTGCGGCAGGGTGACCACGCCCAGGCGGCGGCGTTCCTTCATGCCCAGGTACCAGGCCAGCAGCAGCACGCCGGCACAGGCGATCACCATCGACGGGATCAGCGGCACGAACACATCGGCCGGGTCCACGTGCAGCGCGGTGGCTGCGCGTGCAGTCGGGCCGCCCCACGGGGTCAGGTTCATCACGCCGCCGGCGAGGATGGTCACGCAGGTCATGTTCAGCGCGTTCATGCCCAGGCGCTGGTACAGCGGCAGCATCGCCGAGACGGTGATCATGTAGGTGGTCGAGCCATCGCCGTCGAGCGAGATCAGCATCGCCAGCACGGCGGTGCCGAGCACGATCTTCATCGGATCGCCCTTGACAAAGCGCAGGATGATGCGCACCAGCGGGTCGAACAGGCCGGCATCGATCATCACGCCGAAGTAGAGGATGGCGAACATCAGCATCACGCCGGTCGGCGCGATCTTCTTGATGCCTTCCAGCATCATTTCATCGATGTTGGCGCCAAATCCGCCGAGCAGGGCGAAGATGATCGGGATGGTGATCAGGGCGACCAGCGGCGACAGTCGTTTGCTCATGATCAAGTACATGAACGTAATGACCATGCCAAAGCCGAGGATGCTCAGCATCATCTGCGGACTCCTTGCGTACTGCGGTTGAAGAGGGGAGGGGGAGGGAGTGCGTGGCTCAGAAGTCGAACTGCAGGCGGCCGGTGACCGCGCGCGTGCGGTCCAGCGTCACCCCGGCCAGACGGTCGCGGTTGCGGCTTTCGATCACGTCGAGCATGAAGCGCAGGTTGTCGCGCAGGTACCAGTTGCCGCCCAGCGTCCACGCAGCGGTGCTGCCGCGGCGCAGGTCCGGCGCACCATCGAGGTGCTGCGCGCCCCACATCTGGTCGTAGCGCAGCGCCACTTCGAAGGCACCGGCCTTGTGGCGGATGTCCTTGACCCGTGCGAAGCGGCCGGTCTTGCGGTCGTAGGCCTTGCTTTCACCGGTGACGAACCAGCTGAGCATGCCGTAGGCAGCCATCACGTCGCCGCGCTGGGCGCCGTCATCGAAGGTGGCGCCGCTGAACTCGCCCTGCCAGGACAGTGGGCCGCGCACCTGCGCGTACTCCAACGACCATTTGTTCACGTCGGTATCGCGGCCGGCGGAGAAGTCGACCAGGGTCAGGCGGCTCTCGTCGGACAGATGGCCGGCCGGGCGCGGGCGGATCTTCAGGCCCGGGGTGCCGTTGCTGCCGGGGTTGTCGTAGGCCTCATGGGCCAGCGACAGGCCCAGGTGCAGCACGTCGCCGTCGTTGGGCGAGGGTGCCCAGGTGACGCGGCCACCGGCGGCGCGGCCCTTCACCTGCCAGGCATCGATGCTTTCCAGGCTGTAGAGGCTGGCCGCCCAGGTGAAATCACCCGGATTGGCCTGCCAGGACGCGCCCAGGCGGTACAGCGGCGCCAGCGTGGTGCCGGCGTTGCCGCGCTCCAGGAAGCTGCCGTAGTTGGAGCTGGTGCGGTCATCCAGCGAGAAATACTGCTTGAACTGGCCGACCGTCAGCTTGCCGGCCTTGCCGAAGCTGCGGCTGAGGTAGACGTCCTTGGCCTCGACGCGGTCACCGGAAAAGTCCGCTTCGGCCTTGTAGTCGACCACGAAGAACTTGCCCGACACGTCCAGCCAGGCGCGGCGGATCTCGGTGTCGTCCTTGTTCGGGGTGCCGCGGTCGTCGTTGTCGAACGTGGCGAAATCCAGGTGCAGGCGGCCGCCGACGGTGGCGGTGACCGGCCGGTCGTCTTCAGCAAAGGCCGGCGCGGCCAGCGCAGCCAGGGCCATCATGGCGGCGGGGCGCTGCCAGGCAAACTTCAGTTCCACAAACCCTCCCAGGTGCGCGCCGGGCGCGCGGCAATCGTGGGCACCGGATGGTGCGCGGCCGCAGTCTGGGTTGCGGTAGCTGTCATCGTCCTGTCAGCGGTTTGTGCGGTGCAGCGTAAAACGGGCCGCTGCGCTCGCGGGGCATGGCCCGGCGCTACCACCGCTACGGTGCCCCGGGATGCGTCCGCACCGCGATCCCGGTAGCGCCGGGCCGTGCCCGGCGGAAGGCATCGGCACCGTGATCCCCGGGAGCGCCGGGCCATGCCCGGCGGAAGGCCCGCCACACGCCGCCGCGCCGCACGCGGTAGCATTCGCTTCCCCCTGCGTCCCTCCGTTGCCCGCCGATGCGCCTGCTGCTGGTCGAAGACAATCCGGATCTGGCCGATGCCATCATCCGCCGCATGCGCCGCAGCGGCCACGCGGTGGACTGGCAGGCCGACGGCCTGGCCGCCGCCAGCGTGCTGCGGTACCAGAGCTTCGACCTGGTGGTGCTGGATATCGGCCTGCCCAAGCTGGATGGCCTGCGCGTGCTGGCCGGCATGCGCGAGCGCGGCGACAGCACGCCGGTGCTGATGCTGACCGCGCGCGATGGCATCGAAGACCGCGTGCAGGCACTGGACGTCGGCGCCGACGATTACCTCGGCAAGCCCTTCGACTTCCGCGAATTCGAGGCGCGTTGCCGCGTGCTGCTGCGGCGTGCACGTGGCCAGGCCAGCGAAGTGGTGCAGGTCGGTGGCTTCCAGTTCGACAACGCCGCGCACCGCGTCAGCGTGGACGGTGAGCCGATCGAACTGCCCAACCGCGAATACCGGCTGCTGGAAATCCTGGTCGGCCGCCTCGGCCAGGTGGTTGGCAAGGACGAGATCGGCAACGGCCTGTTCGGCTTCGACGACGAAGCCGGGCCGAACGCCATCGAGCTGTACATCGGTCGCCTGAGAAAGAAGCTGGCCGGTGCGCCGCTGCGCATCACCACCGTGCGGGGTGTCGGCTACCTGCTGGAAGAAGCCGGCGACGCCAGCAGCGATGGCGATGGCTGAGGTGCGTACTGCGGTCGCCGCGCCGGGCTCGCTGCGGCGCACCCTGCTGCTGTACCTGGGCACGCTGCTGGCGGTGTTCGCAGTGGCCCTGCTGTTTGCCGCGCGCGACTACGGCCAGCGCGCCGCCAACCGTTCCTACGACCACCTGCTGGTGTCCTCGGCCTTGTCCATCGCCGATTCGGTGGCGCTGGTCGATGGCCAGTGGCAGGTGGACCTGCCGTACGCCGCGCTGGATCTGCTGGCGATGGCGGCGGAGGACCGCGTGTTCTATCGGGTGGCCGACAGCCGCGGCAACCTCATCACCGGTTATGGCGACCTGCCCGCGCCACCGCGTCGGCCGGGCACGCAGCCGCAGCTGTTCGATGCGTCCTACAGTGGCGAGACCGTGCGCTTCGTGGTGGTCAGCCGCAGCTTCGCCGCCGCGTCCGCGCAGGGCGAAGTGCAGGTGCAGGTGGGGCAGACCCGCCGCGCACGCGAAGCGCTGGCGCAGGACATGGTCAATCGCGCGCTGCTGGCCATCGGCGTGCTGTCGCTGCTGCTGCTCGCGCTGGTGGCCTTCGGCGTGCACCGTGCCTTCCGGCCGCTGGTGCGGGTGGAGCGCGAGCTGTCGCGGCGCGAGCCGTCCGACCTGAAACCGCTGGATGCGCGCGTGCCGCGCGAGATGGACCAGATGGTCGCGGCGCTGAACCGCTTCATGGAACGCCTGTCCAGCAGCAACGAGACGCTGCGTGCGTTCATGGCCGAGGCCGCGCACCAGATGCGCACGCCGCTGGCCGCACTACGCGCACAGGCGCAGCTGGCACTGGACGACGACGACCCGGACGACATGCGGCGCAGCCTGCAGGCCATCGAGCGCAATGCCACCCACATGAGCCGCCTGCTCAACCAGCTGCTCAGCGATGCCAGCGTGATCCACCGCTCGAACCTGCAGCGGTTTGCGGCCGTGGACCTGGCCGAGACCGTGCACCAGGCCCTGCACGAAGCACTGCCGCAGGCCGGTCCTGCACCGCGCGTGCAGCTGGCGATGACCGCCGAGCCGGTGCAGGTGCATGGCGATGCGCTGCTGCTGCGCGAAGCGATCAAGAACCTGGTCGACAACGCGCTGAAGTACGGCGGTGACGGCCCGCTGCAGATCGCGCTGACCGTGGAAGGCGGGCAGGCGGTGCTGACCATTGCCGACCACGGCGCCGGCATTGCCGCGGCCGATGCCGGGCGCGTGTTCGAGCGCTTCGCCCGTGGCGAGGGCGCACCCGCCGGTGGCGCCGGTCTGGGCCTGGCCATCGTCAAGCGCGTGGTCGACAGCCACGGCGGCCACATCGACCTGAGCAACCGCCCGCAGGGCGGTCTGGTCGCCACCATCCGCCTGTCCCGGAGCAGTTCATGATCCGCCTGTTCGCCACCGCCTTCGCCCTGCTGCTGGCGCTGCCGGTGCTGGCCGCGCCCGGCGACGTGCGCCGCTTTGCCGCGCAGGGCCCGGCCACCGCGCAGCTGCGCATCCACGGCAGCACCGACATCGAGGTGTTCGCGGTGGTCATCGCCGATTACCAGCGCCTGCACCCCGGCACCGAAGTGGTGTACGAGGACATCATCACCCAGGACCTGTACGCGCGGTACCTGCACGATCGGGCCGGGCCGGATTCGCCGGACCTGCTGATTTCCAGCGGCATGGACCTGCAGACCAAGCTGGTGAACGACGGCCACGCGCTGCCGCACCGCTCGGCGCAGACCGCCGCGCTGCCGGCCTGGGCGCAGTGGCGCAGCGAGGCGTTCGGCATCAGCTACGAGCCGGTGGTGATGGTCTACAACACCCGCCGCCTGCCGGCCGCCAAGGCACCGCATACGCGTCGCCAGCTGCTGGATCTGCTGCGCGCCGAGGGTACGCCGCTGCGCGGCAGGGTCGGCACCTACGATATCGAGCGCAGCAGCGTGGGCTACCTGCTGGCCACCCAGGACGCGCAGCGCGGCAGCATCGCCGGTGCGCTGCTGGGCGCGCTGGGCGACAACGCGGTGCTGCGCGAGGAGCGCACCGGCGTACTGCTGGACAAGGTCGCCAGCGGTGAACTGTCGCTGGTCTACAACGTGCTGGGTTCGTATGCACAGGCACGCATCGATGGCGGCGCGCCGCTGGCCATCATCGAGCCGGAGGACTACACCCTGGTGGTGCTGCGCACGGCAGTGATCCCGCGTACCGGGCCGCACCCGGAAGAGGCGCGCCGCTTCCTCGATTACCTGCTGTCGCCGCGTGGCCAGCAGGTGCTCTCGCGCGAGGCACGGCTGATGCCGATCGTCACCGGCAACGCGCGCAGCGACGATGCGCCGGGACGCAGCCGCCGCCCGATCCAGCTCGGCCCGGGCCTGCTGGTGTACCTGGATGCTCTGAAGCGCCGCCAGTTCCTCGATGCCTGGCGCAGCAGCGTGGAGCCGGCGGGGCGCTGACCGCGCCGGCCTGCACGTACAATGGCCCCATGAGCGAATACACCATCCTGATCGCCGATGACCACCCGCTGCTGCGTTCGGCGGTGGTGCAGTCGCTGCGGCAGAGCCTGCCGCTGGCACAGGTGCGCGAGGTGGCCAGCGCCGATGCCCTGGCCGAAGCCCTCGATGCCCAGCCCGAGGTGGACCTGGTGCTGCTGGACCTGACCATGCCCGGTGCGCACGGTTTTTCCGCGCTGCTGCACGTGCGCGGCTCGCATCCGGATATCCCGGTGGTGATCCTTTCCTCCAACGACCACCCGCGGGTGATCCGCCGCGCCCAGCAGTTCGGCGCCGCCGGTTTCATCCCCAAGTCCGCCCCGGCCGAGACCATCGGCCAAGCGGTGCAGGCCGTGCTCGACGGCAGCCTGTGGTTCCCGGCGATGGCACCGGAGCGCAGTGAGTCCGATGCGCTGCTGGCCACACGCCTGGCCCAGCTCACCCCGCAGCAGTTCCGCGTGCTGCTGTGCCTGGCCGATGGCCTGCTCAACAAGCAGATCGCCTACGAACTGGGCCTGGCCGAGAACACGGTGAAGGTGCACGTGACCGCCATCCTGAAGAAGCTGGAGTGCCACAGCCGCACCCAGGCGGCGGTGCTGGTGAAGGCGCTGGAGCCGGAAGGCGACGCCGGCGGGATCTGACCGATGCGGGCGATTCCGGCACCGTTCTACGCACTTGTCGACACGACCCTCGGCGAGGATCCGGCTGTGGTGGTGGTCAATACGGTGCTGGGGAGCTTTGCAGGCCGGGATGCATTCCCCTGGCACCTGCGGATCGGCATCGCCTGCAGAGGGTTGGGTGACAACGGCATGCCCGCCCCGGAAGAGCTGGAGGTGGTCACGCGTCTGGAAGGGCAGCTCGAATCAAGCATTGGAGCGGCCGGCAATGCCGTTTTCCTTGCCCGCATCACCGCCCGTGGCGAGCGCGTTCTGCTGTATCGGGTACACGATCCCGAACAGGCGAATGATCGCCTGCAGCAGCTGCTCGCTGCACCCGCACAGCTGCGGGAATGGGAGTTCCAGATGGAATACGACCGCGACTGGGCTCTGGCCCAGCCCGAACTCGACCTGCCGCTGCAGGATCCGCGGGTCAACTGATCCGTGTAGAGCCGAGCCCATGCTCGGCTGATTCCTGTCAGGCGCTGACGGAACGCAGATCGATGCAGGGCCGCATGCGCTCGGTGCCATCCCATTCGGTGGGCAGGCCCACGCTGGCGAAGGCGTCGACGATGGCCTGGCCGATCCGCTCCATGGCAGCGCTGTCGGGTGGGCCCCAGAAGCCAATGTATAGATCGCTGGTGCGCTTGGCGCGCTTCATGTCATCGCCGGAATAGAAGCAGAATCCTTTGAGGCCGGCATCCGTGCCGCCGCGCTGCCAGAAAAGTTCATTGGTGTCATCGGCAGCGTCGCCCGGTGTATCGCCGCACCCAGCAGTGGCGACGATGTCTGCGGCTTCCAGGGCTGCAAATGCAGCATCGATCCTGGCCCGCGCCAGTTTCCACGCAGAAGCGGACATCTTCCGGTCCGGCTTGCGCACCACGACCGCGGGGACGGCGTGGCCGGTCAGTGCGGAAAGCAAGGCCTTCACCTGCGGTGACCAGGCGTTTTCCACGATGTGGTTGCCATGCGCGTCGCACACATCGGGCTGTGCACCGGCATCGATCAGCAGCTGCACCGCCTCGGGCCCGTCCGGCGAAAACTCTGCCGCCAGATACAGCGCGGTGCGCCCACCTGCGCCGATGTGCTCCAGCGGGCTGCCGGCATCGATCAGCAGGCGCAGGGTGGCCAGGGTGTCTTCCATCGGAGCACAGTCCTGGCTGGATGCGGCCCTTTCCAGCGCGGTGAATCCGAAGGCATCCACCGCGTGTACGTCCGCGCCGGCTGCGAGGAAGGCTGCGGTGGCGGCTGCGTTGGCGTTCCAAGCTGCTTCAAAGATATCCGCGGAAATTTTCACCTTCGGGGACTTCTGCATGCTCAGCGATCCTTGCACGGGTAGGGGGCGATTGTAGGCAATGCAGCCGAGCATGGGCTCGGCTCTACAACGAGCGACCTGCGCTTCCTCTACCCGCGATGCCGTAACAGCATCTGCGTCATCAACGCGCGCAGCGCCGGCGGTCGCACTGGCTTGGGCAGGAAGCCCCAGCCCTGTTCGGCCGCATGCGCCTTCAGCGCGTCATCGCGCTCGGCGGTCACCAGGATCACCGGCGGCCGCGCCTGCCACAGCGTGCACAGCGCCTCGTACAGATCCGGCCCGTGCCATTGCCCCATGCGCACGTCCAGCAGCAGCAACTGCGGCACGTTCAGTGCGCTGGCGATCTCCAGCGCGCCTTGCGGGCCATCGGCCAGTTCCACGTTGCAGCCCCAGCGCTCCAGCAAGGCACGGGTGGCCGCGCACACGCGCGGGTCGTCATCGATGCTCCACACCCGGCACTGGCGCAGCGGGCTGTCGTCGGACGGTTCGGCGGCCAGTACGGGCGGCGGTGCCGGCGCGGCCACATCGTCGGCATGCCCCAGCGCCACGCTCACCGCGAACACGCTGCCCTTGCCCAGGGTGGAACGCAGGCTGATGCGGTGGCCGAGCAGGCGGCCGATGCGCTCGACGATGGCCAGGCCCAGGCCGGCGCCGCGTTCCTGTTCGACGCCATCGTTCAAGCGGCGGAATTCCTCGAAGATCTCGCCCTGCAGGCTTTCCGGAATGCCCGGGCCCTGGTCGTGCACTTCGATGCGCAGCTGGTCGCCCACGCGCCGGCAGCCGATCAGCACGCGTCCGCGCGGGGTGTAGCGCAGCGCATTGGACAGGAAGTTCTGCAGGATGCGGCGCAGCAGGGCTTCATCGCTGATCACCACCGCGCGGGTGTCGACCCAGTCCAGCTGCAGGCCACGGCTCTGCGCGGCGATGCCGAACTCGCGGGCCAGGGTTTCCAGCAGCGGCGACAGCGCGAAGGCGCGCACGCGGGTCTGCAGGGAGCCCGATTCGAGCCGCGAGATGTCCAGCAGGCTGTTGAGGATCGCGTCCTGTGCGGCCAGCGCGGCATCGACGTGCTCGCTCAGTTCGCGCGCTTCACCACTCAGCCGCGCGCGCAGCACCGAAACGAACATGCGCGCGGCATTCAGCGGCTGCAGCAGGTCGTGCACCGCCGAGGCGACGAAGCGGGTCTTGTAGCGGTTGGCCTGCACGGCCTCGCGGCGCGCTTCGTCCAGGTCATGGGTGCGCTCGGCCACGCGGTGTTCCAGCGCATCGGCCAGCGAGCGCAGTTCGCGCGCGGCGTTCTTGTAGCTGGTGATGTCCGCATAGCTGGTGACGAAGCCGCCGTCGGGCAGGGGATTGCCGCGGATCTCCAGCACCGTGCCGTCGTCCTTCTCGCTTTCGCGCATGTGCGGGCGGCCGCTGCGCAGGTGGTTCAAGCGGCGCTCGATGGCATCGTCGATCGGCCCGGGACCGAGCAGGCCGCGACGGGCGTTGAAGCGGAACAGCTCCTCGATCGGCCGGCCCACCCGCACCAGCCCCTGCGGGAAGCGGAACAGTTCGATGTAGCGCGAGTTCCACGCCACCAGGCGCAGTTCGCGGTCGATGATGACCACGCCCTGCGGCAGGTGCTCGAGGCTGCGGCTGAGCCCGCTGTCGGCATCGGTGGCAGCCTGCAGCAGGCCGTCCTGGGCGGTGCGCAGTTCCTGCGCGTGCTGCTTGAGCAGGGTTTCCAGCTCGCTGCGGCTGCGCTGGCGGTGCCGCGACAGGCGTCGGCGCTGCTGCACGAACAGCACCAGGAAGCCCAGTGCCAGCCACACGGCGGCACCGGCCATGGCCGCGGCGCGGCCCGCGCTTGAAGCACCGCCGGCATCGTGCAGCAGGTGCAGGCTCCAGTCCTCGTCGGGCAGGGGCAGGGTCTGCCACAGCATCGCCTGCGGCAGCGCCGGGTCGAGCAAGCGCACCATGCGCCCGCCATCGGCCAGTACGTCCTCGGTGCGCACGCGCAGCGGCTGCAGCGACCGGTCGGCGTACTGGCGGGCGTCGAGCATCTCGCGGCGCTCGTCGGCGCCCAGCGGGCGCAGCAGGCGGTAACGCCACTCATCGCGGTTGGCCAGGAACACCACGTCATGGTTGTCGCTGGCCAGCACCACGTCGGGGCTGCCCAGCCATTCCTGTTCCAGTGCGGACAGCTCGATCTTGATGACGATCACGCCGATGCGCTGGCCGTCGCCATCGACGATCGCCTCAGACATGAAGTAGCCCGGCACGCCGGTGGTCATGCCGATGCCGTAGAAACGACCACGGCCGTGCGCCAGCGCCTGTTGGTAGTAGGGGCGGTAGGCGTAGTCCTCGCCGACATTGGTCGAGGGCTGGTCGAAGTTGCTGGCCGCCACGGCCACGCCATTGCGGCCGACCAAGGTCAGGGTCGAGGTGCGGGTGACCTGGTTGGCGCGCTGCAGCTTGAGGTTCAGGCGCTGCGTTGCGGCGGGTGTCAGCGGCGCGCGCAGCGCCTGCAGCAGGTCCGGGTCCAGCGCCATCACCTGCGGCAGGGTGCCGAAGCGGTCAATGCGCTGCTGCAGGCCCTGGCCGTACAGCTGCAGCTGGCGCTGCACCTGGTTGCTTTCGGCGGCCAGCGCGCGGCGCCAGGCGAAGTGGCCGGCGGCGATCGCGCACAGCACGGTGCCACCGACCATCACCGCGATGGTCAGCAACAGCATCCGGTGACGGCTGAGCCAGTACATGGGCGCAGTCTACGCAGGGCCGGCGGGCGTGGCATGCACGCCCGCCGGTTTCTGGTCCGTGGAAGGGATCAGAAGTGCATCTGCGCGCGCAGTTCGAAGATTTCCGGGGTGCTGTGCACGCCACGGCGGCTGGCATCGACCTTCACGTAGTTCGCCTGGAACTTGAAGTGGCTGGTCAGGTACCAGTTGGCGCCCACGGTCAGGTCGTGCTGGCGGCCGCCGAGGATGCTGCCATCGTCCAGGTCCAGGCGGCTGTAGCGTGCCAGCAGCTCGACCGCGCCGTAGCTGTGGGCCGGCTTGATGTTGGCCACCGCGCCAGCGCTGTACGGGCGCGATTCGCCGGTCAGCACCCAGCTGGCCATGGCGTACTGGCCGCTGCCGGTGTAGTCGGGCAGGCCCTTGCGGGTCACCGTGGCCTGCAGGGCTTCACCCTGCAGCGAGAACGGACCGCGGATCCAGATGCCTTCCAGGCCGGTGCGGCGGATCTGGTCGGCGGTGACCAGCGCGCCCGAATCGACCAGGCGGATGTCGGTCAGGCCGGCTTCCGGGCGCGCACGCAGGCGGGCGCTGGCTTCGTGGTGCACGTCGCGGCCGTCGCGGTAGCCGCGCGGGTTTTCCTGCGAATAGGCCAGGCCCAGGTGGACCACGTCGCCCGGTGCCTTCACCGGGGTCCAGACCGCGCGCACGGCCTGCATGGTGCCCGGGTTGTCACCCTGCAGGTCCTTGCCACCGTAGGCACCAGCCTGCAGCAGGTACTGCGGGCGTTCCAGCACCCACTCGGCACCGGTGCGGCGGGCGGCGTAGAAGGCCTGCACGGGCAGGGCGACTTCGGTGAAGCTGCCGGCGCGCGAGGAGGTGTTGCCGTCCAGGCCGACCGGGGTCTTCATGTAGCCGAAGCGGAAGCGGCCGACATCACGGCCGAAGAAGGCCTTGCTCTCGAAGCGCACGAACACGTCCAGCCAGGTATCGGACTGGAAGTCGTAGTACACCATCGCGTCGTACACGCCCTTCTTCTTCAGGGTCGCGCCGAATTCCTTGCGGCGCACCGCGTCAGCATCCTCGATGCCGCTGGCCGAGGAAAAGTCGTTGTAGTCGTAGGCGATGTTGGCGGTGGCGGCCAGTTCGGTGCCATCGCTGAAGGCGTACTTGGTCGGCCAGTTGTCGAAATCGGCGGCGGAGGCGAAGGCGGGCAGGGCGGCCAGCGACAGGGCCAGCAGGGTCGGAATGGGGCGCATGGTGGTGCGGCTCTCTCTCTCGGATGCGTGTGGACAGGACAACAACGGCCGCGCTGGCCGGAACTTTCGCAGGGGGGCGCCCGATCGTTCAGGTCGGGCCGGTGGCCGTCCCCGGGACAGGCGGTGCGGCGCCAGTGTAGGCACCCGAGCCACCTGAACCGGGGGGCTAGTACCAATAGGTTATCTGCGGCAGCGTGCCCTGCGCGTACAAAGGCGTCCATTGGTCGCACCACCACGCACGCCGTGTCTGGCCTGCGACCAGATCCACGGAGACGATCCCTGCGCAGGCAGGGGCCGTTCGCGTCAGAACTCTCCCCTTCCGGAGTCCGCCATGCACATCCCGACCACCCCGGCGCTGCCCAGCAAGCCGTTGCCGCTTTACCGCCAGCTGTATTTCCAGGTGATCGTGGCGATCGTCCTGGGCGCCATCCTCGGCCACTACGAGCCGATGATCGGCGAGAAGATGAAGCCGCTGGGCGATGCCTTCATCAACCTGGTGAAGATGATCATCGCGCCGGTCATCTTCCTGACCATCGTCACCGGCATCTCCGGCATGACCCACCTGCGCACGGTGGGCCGCGTCTTCGCCAAGGCGATGGCGTACTTCCTGTTCTTCTCCACCCTGGCCCTGATCGTCGGCATGATCGTGGCGCACGTCGTGCAGCCGGGCGCGGGCATGAACATCAACCCGGCCGAGCTGGACCAGACCGCGGTCCACAGCTACGTCGAGAAGTCGCATGACCTGACCCTGGTCGGCTTCCTGATGGACGTCATCCCGAAGACGCTGATCAGCGCCTTCGTCGATGGCAACATCCTGCAGGTGCTGTTCGTGGCCGTGCTGTTCGGCATCGCGCTGGCTTCGGTGGGTGAGAAGGGCAAGCCGATCGTGAACTTCCTGGAAGCGCTGGTGGCCCCGGTGTTCAAGCTGGTGCACATCCTGATGAAGGCCGCCCCGATCGGTGCCTTCGGTGCCATCGCCTTCACCATCGGCAAGTACGGCGTCGGTTCGCTGATCAACCTGGCCTGGCTGGTGGGTTCGTTCTACCTGACCGCCTTCCTGTTCGTGGCCGTCATCCTCGGCGTGGTCTGCCGCCTGTGCGGGTTCTCGGTGTTCAAGCTGGCCCGCTACCTGAAGGCCGAGCTGCTGCTGGTGCTGGGCACCTCGTCCTCGGAATCGGCACTGCCGTCGCTGATGGAGAAGATGGAACGCGCCGGCTGCAGCAAGTCGGTGGTCGGCCTGGTGGTCCCCACCGGCTACTCGTTCAATCTGGACGGCACCAACATCTACATGACCCTGGCCGCGCTGTTCATCGCCCAGGCCACCAACACCGAACTGACCCTGGGCCACCAGATCGCCCTGCTGCTGGTCGCCATGCTCAGCTCCAAGGGCGCGGCCGGCGTCACCGGTGCCGGCTTCATCACCCTGGCCGCCACCCTGGCCGTGGTGCCGGAAGTGCCGGTGGCCGGCATGGCGCTGATCCTGGGCGTGGACCGCTTCATGAGCGAATGCCGCTCGCTGACCAACTTCATCGGCAATGCGGTGGCCACGGTGGTGGTGTCGCGCTGGGAAGGCGCGCTGGACCGTGACCGCCTGAAGCTGGCACTGGACGGCCGCGAGAGCGAGCTGCCGCCGCCGGTCGATGCCGTGCCGGAGGCACTGCCCGCCAAGGGCTGACACAGGTGTGTGGTACCGCGGGGCCGGTCACGTGAGTGACGCGGCCCCGCAACGTTTCAAGGCGACCCATGGCTGTCATGGGCAACGCCGAAGCTGGTCCCTGGACTGGTCGCATACGGCACGGAATTGTGCGGTCGCAGCATGATTGCGACAGGATAGCGACAGGTCCAGGCCCTCCAACGGGGGTATCATCCCCTGTCCCCCTTGCCCATTCATTAATCCACGTCGATGTCCAACGAAGATTTCAAACAGGCCGCCCTCGATTACCACCGGATGTCCCCGCCGGGCAAGATCAAGGTCTCTGCAACCAAGCCCATGCTGACCCAGCGCGACCTGTCGCTGGCGTATTCGCCGGGCGTTGCGTACGCCTGTGAAGCGATCAAGGCCGACCCGCAGCAGGCCAGCGAGCTGACCGCGCGCGGCAACTTGGTGGCGGTCATCTCCAACGGCACCGCGGTGCTGGGCCTGGGCAACATCGGCGCACTGGCCGGCAAGCCGGTGATGGAAGGCAAGGGCGTGCTGTTCCAGAAGTTCGCCGGCATCGATGTGTTCGACATCGAAGTGGACGAGACCGACCCGGACAAGCTGGTCGACATCATCGCCTCGCTGGAGCCGACCTTCGGCGGCATCAACCTGGAAGACATCAAGGCTCCGGAATGCTTCATCGTCGAGCGCAAGCTGCGCGAGCGCATGAAGATCCCGGTGTTCCATGACGACCAGCACGGCACGGCGATCATCGTCGGTGCCGCGGTGATCAACGCCATGGCCATCACCGGCAAGAAGATCGAAGAAGTGAAGCTGGCGACCACGGGCATGGGCGCGGCCGGCATTTCCTGCGTGAACATGCTGGTGCAGCTGGGCCTGAAGCCGGAGAACATCCTGGCCTTCGACCGCGAGGGTGTCATCCACACCGGTCGTACCGACCTGGACCCGGAAAAGCAGCGCTATGCGCGCGACACCGACAAGCGCACCCTGGCCGAGATCGTCGACGGCGCGGACATCTTCCTGGGCCTGTCGGCCCCGGGCATCCTGACCGCCGAGATGGTCAAGACCATGGCGCCGGATCCGGTGATCTTCGCCCTGGCCAACCCGACCCCGGAAATCATGCCGGAACTGGCGCGCGCCGCCCGTCCGGATGCGATCATCGGCACCGGCCGTTCGGACTACCCGAACCAGGTCAACAACGTGCTGTGCTTCCCGTACCTGTTCCGCGGCGCGCTGGATGTCGGCGCCACCGCGATCAACGAGGAAATGAAGATCGCCTGCGTGCGCGCCATCGCCGCGCTGGCCCGCCGTGCGGCCACCGACATGGGCTCGGCCTATGGCGGTGACACCCCGAGCTTCGGCCGTGAATACCTGATCCCGCGTCCGTTCGACCGCCGCCTGCTGGTGGAGCTGTCGGCCGCCGTGGCCCAGGCCGCGATGGATTCGGGCGTGGCCGCCCGTCCGATCGCCGACATGGGCGCCTACCGCGACAAGCTGGCCCAGTTCGTCTACCGCACCAGCCTGATGATGAAGCCGGTCTACGACCGCGCGCGCAACGACAAGCAGCGCGTGGTCTACGCCGAGGGCGAAGAAGAAGTGGTGCTGCAGGCGGTGCAGAACGTGGTCGACGAAGGCCTGGCGCACCCGATCCTGATCGGCCGCCCGGACGTCATCGAATCGCGCATCGAGCGTCTCGGCCTGCGCCTGAAGGTCGGCGAGAACATTGAAGTCACCAACATCAATGACGACCCGCGCTTCAACGAATACTGGCAGTACTACCACGGCCTGACCGGCCGCCGCGGCGTGACCGTGGCCGCGGCGAAGAACCTGATGCGTTCGCGCCCGACCCTGATCGCCGCCGTGATGGTTGCCCGTGGCGAAGCCGATGCGATGCTGACCGGCATCGTCGGCCGCTTCCACAAGAAGCTGGGCTACGTGCGCAGCGTGCTGCCGCTGGAATCGAAGGTCACCTCGACCTCGGCCATGACCGGCGTGATCAACCAGCAGGGCGTGTTCTTCTTCGTGGACACCCACGTGCAGGAAGACCCGACCGCCGAGCAGCTGTGCGAAGCGACCCTGCAGGCTGCGTACCGCATGAAGCTGTTCGGCATCGAGCCGAAGGTGGCGCTGCTGTCGCACTCCAACTTCGGCAGCCACGATTCGAAGGATGCGCTGAAGATGCGCCAGGTGCGCGAGATGCTGCTCAAGCGCAACCCGCGTCTGAACGTGGACGGCGAAATGCAGGGCGACACCGCGTGGGACGAAGCTCTGCGCCAGAAGCTGCTGCCGGGCTCGACCCTGCAGGGCCGTGCCAACCTGTTCGTGCTGCCGAACCTGGAAGCGGCCAACATCGCCTACAACTTGGTGCGCGTGTTCACCGACGGCGTGGCGATTGGTCCGATCCTGATGGGCGTGAACAAGCCGGTGCACATCCTCACCACCAGCGCGACCTCGCGCCGCGTGCTGAACATGACCGCGATCGCCGCGGTGGATGCGCAGATCCGCAAGCAGCTGGAAGCGGAAAAGAAGGCGTAAGCCTTCGTTCCCGCGACAGCTGCAGAAACGCGCCCCACGGGGCGCGTTTCTGTTTCCGCACAGCGGAAACCGGATCGGGTAGCGCCGGGCCATGCCCGGCGAGCGCGCAGCGCGGCGAATCAGGCATTCCGCCGGGCATGGCCCGGCGCTACCACTCAGCGCTTGCCGCGTCGTGCCGGTGCCGGCGGCGGGGCATCCGAACGCGGCTTGGCGTACTCGGCCCACAGCGCCGGCAGTGCCTTGCCGGCGTGCTTCTGCCACAGCGCCGGGGTGTACTGGCCTGCGCGCAGGGCCTTGTCCAGCGCCAGTACCAGGCCGGGGTGTTCGCCCTCGGCCCACTTCAGGAACGCACCGGTCACCCGGTAGCCGCTTTCCACGGTCTGGCCCTTGCCCACCTTCTGCGGCAGCGCCCAGCCCGCCGCGGCATTGCCCATGCCATAGCGGTCGCGTGCGTAATCGGCGATGCCTTCCACCAGCCAGCCCGGCACGCGCTTGTCGCCGTAGCTCGGGTAGCCCTGCACGATGTGCATCGCCTCGTGGGTCACCAGGTCGATGTCATCGGGGTGCTGCAGCAGCCAGCCCGGGTTGATGGTGATCGTGGTCGCCTTGTCCTTGTCGCCCACGTAGGCGACGCCGTTGTAGGCCGGGTCGATCACGATGCGCACCTCGGCCGGCGCCTTCGGGTGGAAATCCGCCCGTTCGCGCAGGTAGGCGAAGTAGAACGTGTCGATGATCCGCTTCCGCACCGGCGCGGACAGCGCGCCGGTGGGGTCCTGGTAGGAGAGGGTCACGCCTTCGCGCGTGACCTGGCCATCGAAGGCATCGGTCTGCGATGGCTGGCCCTGCGCGATGCCGGGCAGGGTGAATGCAGCGAGGGCAATAGTCAGCAGGCGAAGGCGCATGGGATCAGTTTACGGTGGAGGGCGACAACAGTTCGATCTCGGCCAGCTGCAGGCGCCCCGGCGCAGCCACGCGCAGACGGTACTCTGCAAAGCGTGAGGGCGAGGCGATGCGGAACGGACGAGTCTGCCGCGGCGAGGTGAAATCTTCGCTACGGCGCTCATCCAGTGTCGTCCAGCGGCCGCCGGCCGTGCGTGCTTCCAGTGTCCATCCGGCCCCGCGGATCGCGCCTTCACCGCTGGTCAGCGTGTACATCGTCGGTGCGCCATCGCCCACCGCGGTCAGCGCGATGGTGGCGCCCGCGCCCAGCGGCACGGCCGTGGTTGCATCGTCGTCCAGCAGTGCGGGCAGGGCACGGCCATCGGCCAGCGCCGCACGGGCACCGTTGCCGAGCAGGTCATGCAGCATCTGCGGGCGCTTGCCCGGCGCGGTCAGCGAACGCGGCACATCGTCCGCGCCGGTGCCCCAGCGCGACGGCTGCGGGCCCATCACGAAGTCCAGCGTCGCGCCCTTGGCGATCACCTCGTGCGGCACCCAGGTCTTGGTCCACGGCTTGCCGTTGATCTTCAGCGACTGTACGTAGACGTTCTGCGCCGAGTTGTTGGCCGCGTTGACGGTCAGCACCGCACCGCCCTGCAGTTCCACCCGTGCATGCTCGAAGGCCGGCGAGCCGATCACGTACTCCGGCGCGCCCATGCGCAGCGGGTACAGGCCCAGCGAGGCGAGCACATACCACGCCGAAGTCTCGCCGTTGTCCTCATCGCCCGGGTAGCCCTGGCCGATCTCGCTGCCGACATACAGCCGCGACAGGATCTCGCGGACGTGCTGCTGGGTCTTCCACGGCTGCCCGGCGTACAGGTACATCCACGGGATGTGGTGCGCCGGCTGGTTGCTGTGCGCGTACATGCCCATGCGCACATCGCGCGCCTCGGTCATTTCATGGATGGTGCCGCCGTAGGAACCGGCCAGCGCCGGATCGGCGGTTTCCGGGGTCGAGAAGAACGTATCGAGCTTGGCGGCCAGCTTGTCGCGGCCACCGTACAGCGCCGCCAGGCCTTCGCCGTCGTGCGCGGCGGTGAAGGCGAACGTCCAGCCGTTGGATTCGGTGTAGTCGTAGCCCCACACGCGCGGGTCGTAGTCCTTCGAATCCAGGCGCCAGCTGCCGTCTTCCTTGCGGCCCTGGAAGAAGCCGGCGGCCGGGTCGAACAGGGTCGAGTAGCCGGCCGCGCGGTAGCGGAAGTAATCGGCCTCGGTGCTGTAGCGCTCGCGTTCGGCGGCATTGGTCGCGCGCTTGGCCAGGGCCTCGGCCATGTTGGCGATACCGAAGTCGTTCAACGCGCCTTCCATCGTCCACGACATGCCTTCATGCACGTCGGCGCTGGCGTAGCCGCGGAAGGTCGAACGGTCCATGCCCTTGCGGCCGACATGGCGGTCCGGCGGCACCACGGTGGCGTTCTTCAGCGCGGCGGCATAGGCCTCGGCCGGGTCGAAGCCACCGATGCCCTTCAGCCACGCATCGGCGAAGGCCACGTCCGAGCTGGTGCCGACCATCAGGTCCGCATAGCCCGGCGAGGACCAGCGTGCGATCCAGCCGCCCGCGCGGTACTGCTCGATGAAGCCCTGCACCAGCTTGCCGGCATCGTCCGGGGTGAACAGCGCATAGGCCGGCCACGTGGTGCGGAAGGTGTCCCAGAAGCCGTTGTTGACGTACACCTGGCCATCGCGCACTGGCGCGAAGCTGCGGCTGGCGCTGCCGTCGGTGTTGTTGTCCTCGGCGCTGGCCTGGCTGGCGTAGCGCCAGTCAGGCGCGGCCGCGGTGCCGGCGTTTTCATGGCCGGAGTTGGGGTACAGGTACAGGCGGTACAGGCTGGAATACAGCGTGGTCTTCGCATCGTCGCTGGCATTGCCGATGTCGAAGCGGGCCAGGCGTGCATCCCAGGCGTCCTGTGCGCGGCCGGCCACGCTGTCCAGCGTATCGGCCGCGGCGATTTCCAGGTCCAGGTTGTGCCGCGCCTGCTCGACCGAGATCAGCGAGGTGGCGATGCGCATGGTCACCTGGCGATCGCTGCCCGCGTCGAACTTGATGTAGCCGGTGGGGCGGCCGGTGTCGATGCGGCCGCTGCTGCGCCACGGCTTGTCGAAGCGGGCGACCACGAACATGCGTGTGGCGCCGTTGGACAGGCCGCTGCGGGTATCCGTATAGCCGCTCAGGGTCTGCGTGGCCGCATCCAGGCTCAGGCCGCCACGCGCATCGACGTTGTCGAACAGCAGGTTGGCATCACCGCCCTCGGGGAAGGCGAAGTGGAACAGTGCGGCGTGGTCGGTCGGCGCGATGGAGGCAGCGATGCCGTTGTCGAAGCGCACGTCGTAGCGGTACGGGCGTGCGCTTTCATGGCTGCGGTCGAAGGACAGCGCACGCTTGCCACGGTCGGCTTCGGGCACGCCACGGCTGGCCGACGGCATCACCTGGAAGGTCTGGCGGTCGCCCATCCACGGGCTGGGCTGGTGGCTCAATGCCAGCGCCTGCAGCTGCGGACGGTTCTTCGCATCGTTCTGCTCGTTCCAGCGGTACAGCCAGTTCAGCGCGCCGGCATCGGTCACCGGGGTCCAGAAGTTGAAGCCGTGCGGCACCGCGGTGGCCGGGAAGTTGTTGCCGCGCGAGAAGGTGCCGTTGGCCTGGGTGCCGCGGGTGGTCAGCACCCAGTCCGAAACCCGCTGCGGCACGTTGCGCGGCTGCGCATCCAGGCGCACGTCGTCGATCCAGCCGGAGACCGGCGCGCCCTCGGCGCTGGCCACCTCCAGCTCGATGGCGACCACGCGGCGGCCACGCAGCGCCGGCACATCGCCCAGACGCACGGCCTTGCGTGCCCACTGCTGCGGGTAGAGCGTCTTCGAATCGCCCTGTGCCTGTGCGCCGAGGGCGATGCCGTGCTGGTCGCGCACGCTGCTGGCCGACACGCGACTGCCGTCGTCCAGGCGCAGGTCCAGCGATACGTAGGTGGAGGCCACCGTGTCCTTGCCGACGATCTCCGGCAGCACCAGCCAGGACAGCGTGGTATCGGCGTCGATGGCCAGATCGGTAGCGAACAGTTCGCGCCGCGCGCTGCCACCGCCGGCCTGGTAGTGCAGGGCGTGCAAACCGCTGTAGCCGACGTTGCGCTTGGCCGCATAGGGCTCGGCCGGACCGTTGCCGATCTGCACCTGCAGGGCGCCGCCGGCCTTGGCCGGTGCCGGTTCGCCCGCTTCGAACGAGGTCTGCAGGCCCTGTGCCAGTGCGGGCAGGGCGGGGGTGGCGCAGGCCAGAGCGAGGGCAAGCGGAAGCAGGGCGCGGCGCGGATCGGACAGGGTCATGCAGGGTCTCCCGGTAGGGCAGGCGGCAGGCAGAACCCGCATCGGCACGCACCACGGACAGCATCGCGCCCGCCGCCCAGGGGGCAGTGGAGGGGGCGATGCCGGTCCGGTGGGGGTCGGGCCGTGCGATCGGGTCGGGGTCGGAATCGTCCCGATCCTGCCTCAGCCCATTGCCGCCTGACAAGTGCAATTAGTTCGATCCAAATCCGGCAAAACCGTTTCATTTCAAATTATTGACAGGTTGCCTTGGATCGATTTAAAAGTGGCCAGCTCACCCCCTGTACCGGAATGCCCCGCATGTCCTGATCCGGGCCGGCCCCCGCCGCCCGCTGTAACCCGCCACTGCCGTCCATCCACGACCTTCCCGTCCGCCCCCCACCGGCTGGACCGTCATCCGCCTCTGGAGAGAGCTTGATGAAACCCCGGTTGTTGTCGTTGTTGATGTCGTCGTTGCTGTTGTCGCCGCTTGCCGTACAGGCCCAGTCCACCCCGCAGGGGGAGGGCACCGATCCGCCGCGCACCCGCGACCTGGATGCGGTCAAGGTCACCGGCTCGCTCATCCCGCGCGCACAGGTGGAGGGTCCCTCGCCGGTCACCACCATCACCGCCGAGCAGATCCAGGCACAGGGCTTCACCACCGTGTTCGACGCGCTGCGCTCGCTGCCGGTGTCGAACGGCTCGGTGCAGGATTCGCAGGGCACCGGCTTCTACACCCCGGGCGCCAAGACCATCAGCCTGTTCGGCCTGGACCCCAGCTACACCCTCACCCTCATCAACGGGCGGCCGATCAACAGCTACCCGCTGGCCTACAACGGCAACACCAGCATCGCCGACATCGCCAACATCCCGCTGGGCATGGTCGAGCGCATCGACGTGCTCACCGGTGGCCAGTCCTCGGTGTATGGCTCCTCGGCCATTGCCGGCGTGGTCAACATCGTGCTGAAGGACCGCGTCGAAGGCACCCACCTGCGCTACCGCGTCGGCGGCTACAGCCAGGGCGGCGGCTCCAGCCAGCGCTTCAGCGCCAGCAGCGGCCAGACCTTCGGCAACCTCGATATCAGCTACGGGCTGGAATACACCAACCAGAAGGCGATCTACGCCTTCGACCGCAGCCGCATCGACAGCGTCAACGACAACCCGACCGGCCCGCAGGATCCTTCGCGCAGCTTCCTGCGCATGCGCATGGGCCCCAACGCCTACATCGACCCGGGCGCGGCCACCTGCGCGCCGCTGTCGGACCTGTTCGGCGGCAGCACCGTGTACGCGCACCGCGACATTTCCGGCGGCGGCTACTACTGCGGCACGCCTGACAACGTCGGCACCGCGTCGCTGTACAACTCCAGCCAGGACGTCAACGCCACCACCTTCCTGCGTTACCACCTCAGCCCGGACACCGAGCTGTACTCGGACATCCTGTTCGGCTTCGGCCGGCCGACCTACAGCGGTGGCAGCCCGTTCTGGAACAAGACCTTCTACAACCAGACCAGCGGCCAGTACGAACAGTGGCAGCGCATCTACGCGCCGGAGGAAGTCGGCCTGGATGCCAAGGACCAGCGCGTCTACACCCGCTCGCTGAACATCACCGCGGGCGTGCGCGGCGTGCTTGGAGGCTTCGACTACGACGTCTACGTCAACCGCTCCAGCACCGACGTCACCCGCAAATCCACCGATTTCCTCGCTAAGAATGGCGTTGACGACTACTACCTGGGGCCGATGCTCGGCATGCAGGATGGCTACGAGGTCTACGCGCCGGATCTGTCGCGGCTGTACCAGCCGATCAACCGTGAGCAGTACGACAGCTTCAGCGGCCTCAACCGCGCCGCATCCAGTGCGTCGCGCACCGCCGTGACGGCGCTGCTCACTGATCGCTCGCTGTTCACCCTGCCGGCCGGCGACGTCGGCTTCGCGCTGATCGCGCAGGGCCAGCGCGAGAAGTTCTTCAACCAGTCGGCCGATCCCAACGCGGGCGTGCTGTTCCGTGGGCAGACCGCCGGCACCTCGGCGCAGGGCCAGCGTGACCTGTACGCGCTGGGCGCCGAACTGCAGGTGCCGATCATCGATACGTTCAGCGCCAACCTGTCCGGTCGCTACGACAAGTACGCGCTGCAGGGCGGCGGTGGCAACGGCAAGGCCACCTGGAAGCTGGGCCTGGAATACCGGCCGATCGAATCGCTGCTGCTGCGTGGCAGCTACGCCACCGCCTTCCGTTCGCCGGACATGTTCTACCTGTTCTCGCGCGAAAGCAGTGGCTACACCACCAACACCGATCTCTACCAATGCCGGCAGGCCGGGTACACCTCCGACAACTTCGACGAGTGCGCCCAGTCCGGCCTCTCGGTGCTGTCCTCCAGCACCGGCAACCGCGACCTGAAGGACATCACCGCGCGCACCTTCACCTATGGCGTGGTGTGGTCGACGCTGGACAACGCCTTGACCCTGTCGGTGGACTACAACTCGGTGGTCATCGAGAACGAAGTGCGCATCCTCGGCACCGACAGCATCCTCGATACCGAGGCCAACTGCCGCCTGGGGATCTCGGAGAACGGGCAGACCCAGTTCGACATCAACTCGCCCACCTGCCAGCAGGTGCTGGGCCAGGTGCAGCGCAAGCCGGCCACCGATCCGCTCAACCCGAACGGCGTGGACAAGGTGTTCTCGTACCCGATCAACATCGCCAGCCAGCGCCAGAACGGCGTGCAGGCGGCGCTGGACTACCGCTGGGCCACGCAGTCGGTGGGTGATTTCGCGGTCAATGCCGGCTACTACCGGCCGCTCAAGCACACCACCCAGGACAAGGAAGGCGACCCGGTCTACGACCAGCTGTGCTGCGCCAACTCCAACGAACTGCAGTACCGCGCCACCCTGGGCGTGAACTGGAAGCGCGGGCCGTTCACCGCCAGCGCGTTCGGCATACGCAACGCCCCCACCTGGGACAGCCGCGGCGAGCAGCGCAACATCGGCCCCTGGACCACCTGGAACGCCACGGTCGGCT
This sequence comes from Stenotrophomonas sp. STEN087, assembly GCF_056759115.1. Lineage (NCBI taxonomy): Bacteria > Pseudomonadati > Pseudomonadota > Gammaproteobacteria > Lysobacterales > Lysobacteraceae > Stenotrophomonas > Stenotrophomonas sp. STEN087. Next base: position 33,836 of record NZ_JBRRCR010000021.1, read on the forward strand.
ACCGCATCAACGACCTGGCCAGCCTGCTGCTGACGGTCAACAACCTGACCGACGAGATGCCGCCGATCGACCGCAGCAACGGCAACTGGCCGTACTACGACCAGGGCGTCTACAACGCCTTCGGCCGTTCGGCCTTCCTGGAACTGTCGCTGGACTTCCAGTAGGGCCGCTGGCCCCCGGGCACGCCCGGGGGCCTTGAACGGGCAGGGGGCGGCCGGACCGCCCCAAGGTGCTAGAATCGCAGGCCTCGCAATCCGTTCATCGACACCCGCCATGAGCCATACCGCCACCGCGCCCGCCAATGCCGAAAAGCGCTACACCGTGCACCGCAGCGACCTGCCGCTGAGCTGCCCGACCCCGGAAATGGCGCTGTGGAACTCGCATCCGCGCGTGTACCTGCCGATCGAAGACGAGCCCAACGGCGAGGCGAAGTGCCCGTACTGCGGTTCCACCTTCGTGCTGGCCGACTAAGCAGGCATCTCGATGCGCCGACTGACCGTGGTGCAGTTGCTGCCGGCGCTGCACTCCGGTGGCGTCGAGCGCTCGACCCTGGAAATCGCTGCGGCCCTGGTCGCCGCCGGCCATCGCGCGCTGGTGGTGTCCGCCGGTGGCCGCTTGGTGAAGCCGCTGCTGGACAGCGGTGCCGAGCACCTCACCCTTGATATCGGCCGCAAATCGCTGCTGACCCTGCGCCACCTGCCCACCCTGCGGCGGTTGTTCGCCGAGGTTGGAGCGGACATCGTGCATGCGCGCTCGCGCCTGCCGGCGTGGCTGGGCCTGTACGCGATCCGCGCGATGCCGGCCGCGCAGCGTCCGCACTGGGTGACCACCGTGCACGGCCTGAATTCGCCCAGCCGCTACAGCGCGGTGATGACCAGCGGTGAGCGCGTCATCTGCGTATCCAACACGGTGCGCGACTACGTGCGCCAGCATTACCCGACGGTGCCGGAACAGACCCTGCAGGTCATTCCGCGTGGCGTCGATGTCAGCCAGTTCCCCCGCGTGGCCCGTGCCGACCGCCGGCCGCGGCTGGCGCTGGCCGCCGATTACCCCTGGCTGGCCCAGGTCGACGGCCCGCTGCTGCTGCTGCCGGGCCGTGGCACCCGCCTGAAGGGTCATGCGCACGCACTGCAGCTGCTGACCGACGTGCGCGCTGCCGGCGTGCCGGCACAGCTCTGGATGCTGGGCACCGACGAGCCCGGCCGCGAAAGCTACGTGGCCGAGCTGCGCCGCCAGGCGGCCGCGCTGGGCGTGGCCGAGGCGGTGCAGATCAGCACCCCGACCGCGCGTATCGCCCAGGCCTATGCGGCCAGCGACCTGGTCCTGCAGCTGTCGGACAAGCCCGAGGCGTTCGGCCGTACCGTGGTCGAGGCGCTGTCGGTCGGCCGCCCGGTGCTGGGCTGGGACCATGGTGGCGTGGGCGAACTGCTGCAGCAGCTGCAGCCGGCCGGCGCCGTGCCGCTGGGCGATGCACGGGCGCTGGGTGAACGTGCGCTGGCCCTGCTGGCGCAGCCGCCGTCCTTGCCGAGCCGTATCCCGTTTACCCTGCAGACCATGCAGCGCGACACCCTCCGCCTCTATGCCGACCTTGCAGGCTGACGCCGCACCCATCGCGGGTGACGAGCGCGCCGGGCGCTGGGCGCCATGGTGGGTGCTGGCCTACGTGGCCCTGTGGCCGTTGCCGGGTATCGCCGAAACCGTGCTCGGCCTCGGCGCGGTGTATGCCGCGGTGCGCATGATCATGCGCCGCCTGCAGCGCCGCCCGCATCTGCTCACGCCCGCCGCGTGGGCGCTGACCTCGATCCTGTTCCTCGGTTACTGGTTGCCGCAGGCGTTCTCTGCCTTCGATGCGATCGACCCGGCGGCGTCGTGGACCAAGGCGGCCGCCGGCCTGCGCTACCTGCCCTTCATGTGGCTGGTGGCGATTGCCGTGGCCACCCCGCAGCGGCGCCGCCTGATCTTCGGTGGCCTGGCGCTGATCACCGCCCTGTGGACGCTGGATGCTCTGGTGCAGGCGCTGGCGGGCACCAGCCCATGGTTCTGGTCGCTGCAGCAATTGAAACTCGCCGTCAGCGGCCATGCGCTGTGCCCGGCCGAGGAAATGGCCCTGGCCGACCGCCTCAGCGGTCCGCTGGGGCCGTGCAACCTCAAGTTCGGCCAGGTCCTGGCCAGCCTCTCGCCGTTCCTGCTGCTTCCTGCCGCACGCCGCTTCGGTACGCCGGGCTGGCTGCTCGCCGGTGCGGCGCTGGCCATCGTGCTGCTGCTGGCCGGTTCGCGCGCGTCGTGGATCACCTTCGCGGTGATCGTGGCCTACAGCGGCGTGCGCCAGCTTGGTTGGAAACGGCTGGGCCTGCTGGCGGTGGTCGGCCTGCTGGCCGCGGCGGCACTGACCGCCAGCGTGCCGCAGCTGCGCGAGCGCGTGGCGCGCACCGCGATGGCCTGGGACGGCGGCACCGAGGGCGTCGACCAGGCGCTGTCCGGACGCGGGCGCATCTGGAGTGCGGCCGGTTGCATGATTGCCGAACACCCGATCAACGGCGTGGGCGCACGCGGCTTCCGCGATGCGTACCCGCAGTGCGTCGGTGACGATGGGCCCGCGGTGTGGGGCGCCGAACCGGCGCTGCACGCCCACCAGATCGTGCTGGAAATCCTCGCCGAAACTGGCGTGCTGGGGCTGCTGCTGTGGCTGGCCGCCGTCGCCCAGGCGTGGCGCGCCTGGCGTTTCGCACCGGCTGCGGCCCGTGACCGCGCGCGCCCGGCGATGCTGGCGCTGGCCGCCACCGTGTTCCCGCTCAACACCCACCTGGCGTTCTATTCCGCGTTCTGGGGCGGGGTGACGGTGTTGTTGGCGGCGTTGTTCGTCGGCACGTTGCTGGCCCGCGAACCGGACGACGCACTGAAAACGGTGTGATCGCGCATCCACGCGTGGCGTGGATCTACGGGAATCATCCACGCGTGGCGTTGATCTGCCGCGGGCGTTGCAGTAGATCCACGCCATGCGTGGATGGAGCTTTTCCGACACCAATACGGGCAACCTCCCAATACCGGCACTCGCGTACCTATCGCACGCTGGCGCCATGGCCAGCCCAAGACTCCGCTACGGTCGCCACTCCAGCACCGGCATCGTGTACTCATTGACCACGACCACCATTGGCCGTGAGCCCTTCTTCTCCGATGCCGCCAACGTCGCGGTGCTGGTCGACGCCCTGCGCTTCGTCGAGCGTGCCGGCATCAGCCACAGCCTTGCCTGGGTGGTGATGCCCGATCACCTGCATTGGCTGATGGAACTGCGGAAGGGAACACTCGCCGAATGCATGTCCCTGCTCAAATCCCGCAGCAGCCGCCTGCTGAACCGGCAGCTGGGGCGATCCGGAGCACTCTGGCAGCACGGGTACCACGACCATGCGGTGCGCACCGACGAGTCATTGCACGAGAAGGCGATGTACATCATGGCCAACCCGGTGCGTGCGGGGTTGGCGTGCGAAGTGGGGGAGTATCCCTACGCGTGGTGCCGATGGCCGTTGTAGATCCACGCCATGCGTGGATGGCGCGGTGACGAGCGCGGCCGGCAATCATCCACGCAAGGCGTGGATCTATTTGTAGAAATCGCTGCGGCCACCGGGCTGGCGCTTGAACCGCCGATGGATCCACAGGTACTGGTCCGGGGCCTCGCGCACCATCTGTTCGATGGCCTGGTTGACCCGCGCGGTATCGGCTTCCACGTCTTCGCTGGGGAAGTTCTCCAGCGGCGCGCCGATCTTCAGGAAGTACTTCCCGCCTTCGCGGCGGTGGAAATAGGGGATCACCGCGCAGCCGGTCATCCGCGCCAGCTGGTGGGTGGCGGTGATGGTGGCGGCGGTGTGGCCGAAGAACGGCACGAACACGGTGTCCTTGCCGCGCATGTCCTGGTCCGGCGCGTACCACAGGAAGCCGCCCTTCTTCAGGTGGCGCACGGTGGCACGGATGTCCTCGTTGGCGTACATCGCCTTGGCGTAGCGCAGCCGGCCGAACTTCACCGCCCACTCGTACACCGGGTTCTTGTGCCTGCGGTACATGCCCGACAGGTCGACGTGGTCGCACAGCAGGCGGCCGCACATCTCCAGGGTCATGAAGTGCCCCGACACCAGCAGCACGCCGCGGCCTTCGGCCTGCATCTGCTTGAGATGCTCCAGGCCCTCGATCTGTACCTGCGGGCGGATGCTGTCGATGCTGCCCCACCACGAACGCGCGCATTCAAAGATGCCTACGCCGAGGGCGTCGAAGCTGTCGCGCACCAGGCGGTTGCGCCAGGCCTCGTCCTTCTCGGGGAAGCACAGCTTCAGGTTCACCTCGGCGGCACGGCGGCGACTGCCGAGCAGGCGCCAGGTGATCCAGCCGACGCCGCGGCCGAGCGCGCGCTGCAGCATCCAGGGCAGCCGGGCGATGCCGAAGGCGGCGAACATGGCCGCGAACATCGGCCAGTTGCGGGGATCGGCCAGGGACGGGCGGACGGCGGTAGAGGCATCGGACATGCCGCCATTCTACCAACCCCGCCGCGTGTCTTTCCCGGGGGGCTCCCGTATCCTTGCCGCATGCGTAAAGACCCTGTCGAATGGATCCTGCGCGGCCTGTATTCGGTCGTGCTCTACATCCTGCTGCCGATCACCGTGTACCACCTGGTGTGGCGCGGCTTCCGGGTCCGTGAATACTTCCGGCGCTGGGATGAACGCTATGCGTCCTATCCGCAGCCGACCGGCCAGCCGCGGGTCTGGCTGCACGCCGTCTCGGTGGGCGAGGTCAACGCCGCCGCGCCATTGGTCAATGCCCTGCGCGAGCAGCGCCCGGACATCCGCTGGGTCATCACCACCATCACCCCGACCGGGTCGGAGCGGGTGCGCGCGCTGTGGGGCGATGCGCTGGACCACGTCTACCTGCCGTATGACGTGCCGGGCAGCGTCAACCGTTTCCTCGGCCATTTCCAGCCCAGCCTGGCGCTGATCCTGGAAACCGAGCTGTGGCCGAACATGCTGTTCGGCTGCCGCGACCGCCGCATCCCGGTCTACATCCTCAACGCCCGCCTGTCGGCCCGCTCGCTGCGCGGCTACCGGGTGCTGGCCGCGCTCATCCGCCGCGCGCTGCGCACCGTCACCTGCGTGGCCGCACAGTCGGAAGACGATGCGGCGCGCTTCGTGCAGCTCGGCGCGGCGCCGGAGCAGGTACAGGCGCTGGGCAACCTGAAGTTCGACATCACCACGCCGGACGTGCAGCCGTTCGTGGCCCAGTTCCATGCGCAGGTGCCGGCTTCGCGTCCGGTGTGGATCGCTGCCAGCACCCACGATGGCGAAGAGCAGGCGGTGATCGACCTGCACCGGCGCCTGCGCGAGCGCCATCCGGACCTGCTGCTGCTGTGGGCACCACGCCATCCCGAACGCTTCCCGAAGGTCGAAGCGCTGGCCCGCGAGCAGGGCTGGAGCGTGGCCACGCGCCGTGCGCAACAGTGGCCGGGTGCGGGCACCGAGGTGTTCGTCATCGATACGCTGGGTGAACTGATGCCGTTCTACGGCTGTGCGCAGGTCGCCTTCGTCGGCGGCAGCCTGCAGGCCATCGGCGGGCACAACCTGCTGGAACCGGCAGCGATGGGCACGGCTGCGGTGACCGGTCCGCACCTGCATAATTTCTCCGAGATCTCGCGGCGCATGCGCGAGGCCGGGGCGCTGCTGATCGGCGAGGACGTGCAGGCGGTAGGCGATCTGCTGCAGCACCTGCTGGACGACGCGCAGGCCCGCGAAGACATGGCGCGAGCCGGTTGTACGCTGGTGAGCAACGGCCGCGGGGCCCTGCAGCGCACGCTGGCGCTGGTCGCGCCGCACCTGCCGCCGCCGCGCGACTGAGGCCAGCGCACGCTGCCGTCCCGGCACTGTCGCGTTCGACAGATTCAAGCCCGCTTGACGCCCTCCGCGCTGTCGTAGTCGGACCGTTGGCCGTTGCCTGCTGTGTCTGCAATCACAGCGCGACACACATTCGGCCGATTCTGATTCCGTCCCTCGATCCAGGCTGCCAGCCTGATGTCCACCATGCTTGGACAGCATCAAGGGAGCTTGCGATGAAGGACGACAGCGATGCCGGTCTGCGCGGCGGGCGGGCGGCGTTCGACCGCTTGGGCAGGGACCACCTGCTGGTGCTCGCGCTGACCCTGCTGATCGGGGGCAGCGTGATCGCGCTGGTGGGGCAGAACACCGCGGCGCGCGCGGGGCCGGCCATCGTATTGAGCCTGTTGCTGGCGGCCGTGGGCACGGCGCCGCTGCTGTTCTGCCTGCGCGAGGTGATGCGCCGCACGCCGGATGCGGCAGGATTGCCTGTGTTGTTGCAGGGTGTGTGCGGGCGGCGGCTGGCGGCCATCCTGCTGGGCCTGCTGCTGCTCGATCTGCTGGCCACCCTGGCCGGTGCCGCGCAGTCGGGCGCCCGCCACCTGTACGCGGCCGCCGGCGCGCTCGGCGCAGCACCGCAGAGCTGGCTGCCGATGTCCATGGCGGCGGCGCTGGGCCTGCTGCCGGTTGGCCTGGCGGCGATGCTGCGGCCACGTCGTGCGCTGCTGGTCGCCTGCGGGCTGCTGACCGTGAAAGTGGGCCTGGGCCTGCTGCTGGTGCTGCTGGCCGCGCGCTACGTGCATTACGGCAACTGGGTGCCGTGGATGCCGTCCTCCACCGGGCCGCATCGTTTCGGCCTGGGCGGCGTGGTGGCCGCGGCCGTGCCCCTGCTGGGGGTGTTTGCCAGCGCGGGCCTGCTGCTGGGCGTGGCACCGCGGGTGCAGCGGCCGCACCGGCAGCTGACCCAGGTGGCCGGTGGAGCGGTCCTGGCGGCCATGCTGCTGCTGATGGGGCTGGCGGCGCTGCAGTCGGGCCTGGTGCAGTTCGCGGCGCTGGACAGCACGCGGCCGCTGTCAGTGGCGGTGCAGGCGGTGCCGCAGCTGCAGTGGGTGCTGCCGCTGGTTCCGGTGGCGGGCTGGGCCGGGTTGCTGGCGCTGCAGGTGGTGGTGCTGCTGCTGGCGGTGGAACTGCTGCCGGCGTTGTGGCGGCGGCCGGGTGCCGATGCCGCTGATCACGACGATCGCGACCCGGGGCGGGCGATGCTGGCTCTGGGTGCGGCTGCGCTGGCGATGCTGCTGGTGCCTTGGCTGCCTGAGCGCGCGGTGCTGCCACCAGGCCTGGCCGTGCTGCCGTTGCTGGCGGTGCTGTGTCTGGGCCTGCTGCGTCCACAGGGCCCGCTGCCGCGCCAGCGCACGGCGTTGATCTACCTGTTGGCGCCGTTGGCGGCCGTGTTGTGCCTGGTGCCGCTGGCCCGGCAGATCCAGCTCTGGCAGGGGTGACGTGGCCCGTGACCGCGCACGGCAGCCACGCATGGCGTGGCTCTACTGCCTCTGGATCCATGCCATGCGCGAAAAACACGCACCCCGTAGATCCACGCCACGCGTGGATGCACCCGCATCCGGTAGATCCACGCCACGCGTGGATGCACACGCACCCGGTAGATCCATGCCACGCGTGGATGCACACGCATCCGGTAGATCCACGCCACGCGTGGATGCACACGCATCCGGTAGATCCACGCCACGCGTGGATGCACACGCACCCGGTAGATCCACGCCACGCGTGGATGAACGCGCGCCCCGTACATCCGCGCCACGTCGCAGTAGATCCACGCCATGCGTGGATGCACACCTCGCACCCCGCACCCACAAAAAAGCCACCCTCGCGGGTGGCTTCTTCGTTCTACCGGAAGGGCGACGACTCAGTTCGTGGTCGTGGCCGGGTTGCCGGCATCCTGGGTCAGCAGGCGGTTGATGTCCTGCAGTTCGGCCACGTCCAGCGCACCCAGCGACTGGCTCAGCAGCAGGCGGTTCTGCAGGAAGGTGTAGCGGGCGTTGGCGTAGTCCAGTTGCGCCGAGAACAGGATGCGCTGGTTCTGGATCACGTCCAGCACCGTGCGGGTACCCACTTCCAGGCCGACCTGCGACGCGTCATACGCGCTCTGCGCCGAGACCACCGCCAGGCGGCGGGCTTCCACTTCGCTGATGCCCTGCACCAGGGTCTGGTAGGCATTGCGGGTGTTGCGGTCCAGGGCACGCTTCTGCTGCTCGTAGCCGTCCTGGGCGATGTCACGCTGGGCCAGCGCCTGGCGCACGCCGGACTGGGTGGCACCGCCGGAGAAGATCGGCACGCTCAGGGTCAGGCCGATGCTGTTGGTGCGCGCATCGGGGGACAGCGAACCGGAACCGACGCTGTCGCCCCAGGTCGCGCTCTTGCCCCAGCTGCCGCCCAGCGACAGGGTCGGGTAGTGGCCGCCACGTGCAGCCTGCACACCGGCTTCCGCCGCGCTGACCTTCAGTTCCTGCGCCTTCAGCGCCGGGTTCTGGCTGGTCGCCTGCTGCACCAGTTCGCTGATGTTGCCGCGGTTGGCCGGCACTTCCGGACGGAAGTCGGCCGGCAGGCCCTTCAGGTTCATCACCGGCTGGCCGGTCAGTTCGGTCAGGGCCTGGTAGTTATCGGCCAGGGTGTTCTGCGCAACGATGGTGTTGGCGCGCGCCTGGTCGTACTGGGCACGTGCTTCGTGCACGTCGGTGATCGGCGCCAGGCCCACTTCCAGGCGCTTGTCGGCGAAGTCGAACTGCTTCTTCGCGGCCGCTTCATTGGTCTGTGCGGCGTTCAGCGATTCGATCGCCACCAGCACGTTGAAGTAGGCCGCCGAGCTGCGCACGATCAGGCTGTCGTTGGCCGAATCGAGGGTGAAATCCGCCGCCTTGCTCAGCTCACGCTGCGAGCGCAGGTTGTTGATCTGCGTCCAGTTGAACAGCGTCTGGCTGCCGTCGATCGTGTAGTTGCGGCGCTTGCTGGTGACGGTGCCGGAGTTGGCATCGGCATCGGCTTCGGTGCGCGTGCGGTTCAACGTGGCGGTGCCGTTGATCTGCGGCAGCAGCGCGGCACGCGCCTGCACGGCGCCTTCCTTGTCGTACAGCCGGGTCGATTCGGCGGCCGACAGTTGCGGATCGCCATTGCGTGCCATTTCGTAGACCTGCAGCAGGTCGGCGGCATGGGCGGACAACGGCAGCAGGGCAGTGGCCAGCGCAACAGCGAGGGATCGGCGGATCATTGCGGCTTCCTTGGACTCAGAGGTGGAACTGGGGTGCCGGGGCGGCACCGCGCAGGTAATCGATATCGGTTTCGAACAGCGATTCGGTGCTGCCGTCGGCCTTGACCAGCAGGGCTTCCATCGCCGGCGAGCGGCCGTGGATCACGAACAGGCGACCACCCGGACGCAGCCACGAGGCGAACTGTGACGGCACCACGTCGACCGCGCCAGTGACACAGATCACGTCAAAACGGCGCTCGGTCTGCCAGGTCAGGGCATCGGCCACTTCGACGCGGACGTTGGTGCCCAGGCCCGAAGCATCCAGGCGGGCGCGTGCAGCAGCGGCCAGCTCCGGGTCGATTTCCAGGCTCAGCACGTCGCGCGCCAGCGCGCCGATGCAGGCTGCCAGGAAGCCGCTGCCGGTGCCGATTTCCAGCACTTCGTCACCCGGCTGCAGATCCAGCGCCTGCAGGGTACGGCCCTCGATGACCGGCTTCATCATCTTCTGGCCGTTGCCGATCGGCAGTTCGACATCGGCATAGGCCAGCGCCCGGTGCGCGTCAGCGACAAAGGCCTCGCGCGGCAGGCGGGCGAGCACGTCGAGCACCTTGATGTCCAGCACGTCCCAGGGACGGATCTGCTGTTCCACCATCAGTTCGCGGGCGTGGGCGTAATCAATCGTCATGAGGTTCAAATCCAGCGCAGTGGGCCGGCCATTTTACCGGTGCCGGAGGCCGGCGGCGCGCCCAGAGCATCAGCTTTCGGGCGGCCGGGGTCGCAGTGCCGGAAGTCATCGCGACCTCCGGTTCGTTCAGTTTGGTGCTTCAGGCGGTTCCAGACCCTCGCGGCGCATAGGCGCGCAGGAAGAAATCGACGCTGTCGGGCACGTGGCTGGAAGCATCGCACTGTCCCGGTGACAGCGGCATGCCGCACATCCGGTTCATATGCACCTCGCCCTTGATGAGGGTCAGGAACTGCTGGCCGGCCAGGCGGAAATCGCTGATCTCCAGCTCGCCGCGCGCGGTGCGCGAGCGCAGGAAATCGGCCAGCGCCTCGCAGGTGCGCTCCGGGCCGGCCTGCCAGAACAGTTCGCGCAGGCGTTCATCGGTCTCCGGGGCCATCATCACCCGCTGCACCGAGATCGCCGCATCGGAGGTGATCATCTCGAAGAAGGCCTGGCCGATGCCCAGCAGCTGGTCGCGCAGCGGGCCTTCGGCATCGGCCACGAACAGCGCGTCCGGCAGCATCTCCATGCACTTGGACTGCACAGCTTCGGTGAAAAGCGTTTCTTTATCGCCGAAATGGCTGTAAACGGTCAGCTTCGATACGCCCGCCTGGGCGGCGATGCTGTCCATGCTCACGCCGGTATAGCCCTGTTCGACGAACAGGGTCTTGGCCGCTTCGAGGATCGCCGCGCGCTTGCCGAGGTCCTTCGGACGCCCGGGACCGGCGGCCTTGGCAGCAGGCTTGGCCGATGCTTTGCGGGAAGTGGGAGAACTCATTCCCGTAATACTAGACCAACCGGTTCGATATTTATACTATACCGGCCAGTTTACTAAATTGGGGTTGGCCCTCGTGCCGGCTCCCCCGCGTTTGAACCCTGTGTTTTCAGGACGTTGACCGATGAAGAGCGTGCGCTGGCTGGGCAGTTGGGTGTGGGTGGTGGCGCTGGCCGCCTGTTCGGGGCCGGAGCAGGCGCCGCAGGCCGCGGTGCCGGTGCTGGTGGTGCATCCGGGCGAGCAGGCCGGGCAGGGTGCGGCGTCGTTCCCGGGCACCATCCGGGCCCGCCAGGAAAGTCCGCTGTCGTTCCGCGTGGGCGGCAACCTGGTCAAGCGCCACGTCGATGCCGGCCAGCGGGTGAAGAAGGGCGACGTGCTGGCCGAGCTGGACGTGGCCGACTTCGCCCTGCAGGCGCGCGCTTCGCAGGCACAGCTGGCGGCGGCCGAAGCCGACCTGGCGCGTACCCGCGATGATCTCAAGCGCTACCAGGTGCTGGCCGACCAGCAGCTGGTCAGCCGTTCGCAGCTGGACCAGCAGAGTGCCGCCTTCAAGGCCGCACAGGGCCAGGCCAACGCGGCCCGCGCCAACCTCGACGTGCTGCGCAACCAGGCGGGCTATGCCCAGCTGCGCGCGCCGGCCGATGGCGTGATCGCCAGCCGCGAGGCCGAGGCCGGGCAGGTGGTGTCGGCCGGCCAGACCATCTTCAACCTGGCCGCCGATGGCGCCCGCGAAGTGCTGATCGACCTGCCCGAAGCGACCTTCCGCGACTACGCGGTGGGCCAGCCGGTGCAGGTGGAACTGTGGAACCGACCGGGTCAGCGCCTGCCGGGCACGATCCGCGAGATCGCGGCTGCGGCCGATCCGCAGGCGCGCACCTATGCCACCCGCGTCAGCCTGGCTGCCGAAGCGCTGGCCGATGTCGAGCTGGGCCAGAGCGCGCGGGTGTTCAGCAGCGCCGGTCGCACCGGCACCCTGCAGCTGCCGCTGGCTGCGCTGCAGCGCGGTGCCAACGGGGCATCCAGTGTCTGGGTGGTGGATCCGGCCAACAGCACGCTGAAGGACGTGGCCGTCACCACCGGTGCCTATGGCAGCGACAGCGTGCCGGTGTTGTCCGGCGTCGCTGCCGGTGATTGGGTGGTGGCCGCGGGTGGCCACCTGCTGCGCGCCGGCCAGCCGGTGACCGCCGTGGACCGGCAGAACCGCCCGGTGCTGAAGCCGGCCACGCCGGCCGCCGCGCCGAAGGCCAAGGAGTAAGCCGGTGCGCCGCTTCAATCTTTCCGAGTGGGCGCTGGCCAATCGTCCGCTGGTGCTGTTTGCCATGCTCGCCTTCGCCATCATCGGCGCATGGTCGTACAAGCACCTGGGCCAGTCCGAGGATCCGCCGTTTACCTTCAAGGCGATGGTGGTGCGCACGCAGTGGCCCGGTGCCACCGCCGAGCAGGTCTCGCGGCAGGTGACCGAGCCGATCGAGAAGGCGCTGATGAACACCGGCGAGTACGAGTTCATCCGCTCGTATTCGCGTCCGGGCGAATCGCAGGTGATCTTCATGGCCCGCGACAGCCTGCGTTCCAAGCAGATTCCGGACCTGTGGTACCAGGTGCGCAAGCGCGTGGGCGACATCCGCGCGACGTTGCCGCGCGAGATCGTCGGCCCGTTCTACAACGATGAATTCGGCGATACCTACGGCAACATCTATGCGCTCACCGGCAAGGGCTTCGACTATGCGGTGATGCGTGACTACGCCGACCGCATCCAGCTGGAACTGCAGCGCGTGCCCGACGTCGGCAAGATCGACCTGGTCGGCCTGCAGGACGAGAAGGTGTGGATCGAGCTGTCCAACACCCGCCTGGCCACGCTGGGCCTGTCGATGCAGCAGGTACAGCAGGCGCTGGCTGATCAGAACGCGATTGCCGGCACCAGCTTCTTTGAAACGCCAACCGACCGCGTGCAGCTGCGCGTGACCGGCCAGTTCGACAGCATCGAGGCGATCCGCCAGTTCCCGGTGCGGGCCGGCGAACGCACCGTGCACCTGGGCGACATCGCCGAGGTCAAGCGCGGCTTCGCCGATCCGGCCTCGCCGAAGATGCGCTTCATGGGCGAAGAGGCCATCGGCCTGGCCGTGGCGATGAAGGACGGCGGTGACATCCTCAAGCTGGGTGCGAACCTGGATGCGGAGTTCGAGCGCCTGCAGAAGACCCTGCCGACCGGCATGCAGCTGCGCAAGGTCTCCGACCAGCCGCAGGCGGTGGAAGAATCCGTCGGCGAATTCGTGCAGGTGCTGACCGAGGCCGTGGTGATCGTGCTGCTGGTCAGCTTCTTCTCGCTGGGCCTGCGTACCGGCCTGGTGGTGGGCGTGACCATTCCGCTGGTGCTGGCGATGACCTTCTTCGTCATGCACTACTTCGGCATCGGCCTGCACAAGATTTCGCTGGGCGCGCTGGTGCTGGCGCTGGGACTGCTGGTGGACGACGCGATCATCGCGGTGGAGATGATGGCCACCAAGATGGAGCAGGGCTTCGACCGCCTGCGTGCGGCCAGCTTCGCCTGGGAATCGACCGCGTTCCCGATGCTGACCGGTACCCTGATCACCGCGGCCGGCTTCCTGCCGATCGCCACCGCGGCGTCGAGCACGGGCGAATACACCCGTTCGCTGTTCCAGGTGGTGACCATCGCGCTGGTGGTGTCGTGGATCGCAGCGGTGCTGTTCATTCCGTACCTGGGCGACAAGATGCTGCCGGACCTGTTCAATCCGCAGCCGCCGAAGCCGGGCAGCCTGTCCGCGCGCTGGCTGGCCCGTCGCCGGCAGTGGGCCGACCGTTTCCCGGCGCTGGCCAACCTGATCGCGCCGGCACAGCACGGCCATGACCACGATCCGTATCAGCGGCCGTTCTACCGCCGCTTCCGTGGTTTCCTCGACGCCTGCCTGCGCCGCCGCTGGTGGGTGATCGCCGCGACCATCGGTCTGTTCGTGTTCTCGCTGATGATGTTCCGCTTCGTGCCGCAGCAGTTCTTCCCCGATTCGACCCGGCCGGAACTGATGGTCGACATCGAACTGGCCGAAGGTGCATCGCTGCGCTCGACCCAGGCCCAGGCCGAGAAGCTGGAAAAGCTGCTGCACGGCCGCGAGGGCATCGCCAACTACGTGTCCTACGTGGGCACCGGTTCGCCGCGCTTCTACCTGCCGCTGGACCAGCAGCTGCCGGCGACCAACTTCGCCCAGTTCGTGGTGCTGGCCAAGGACACCCACGCCCGCGAAACCGTGCGCAACTGGCTGATGAAGGACGTGATCCCGCAGTTCCCGGACGTGCAGATGCGCGTGACCCGCCTTGAAAACGGCCCGCCGGTGGGCTACCCGGTGCAGATGCGCGTGTCGGGCGAGCACATCGAGCAGGTGCAGGCCATCGCGCGCCAGGTCGAGGCCAAGGTGCGCGAGAACCCGCACGTCATCAACGTCAACCTGGACTGGAGCGAGCCGAGCAAGGTGGTGCGCCTGGTGATCGACCAGGAACGTGCGCGCGCGCTGGGCGTCAGCAGTGCGCAGGTCAGCCAGTTCCTCGCCAGTTCGCTGGCCGGGCAGTCGGTGAGCGTGTACCGCGAAGGCAACCGCCAGATCGAGATGCTGCTGCGCGGCCCGGCCGACGAGCGTGACCAGCTGGAGCTGCTGTCCAGCCTGGCCATGCCCACCGCCAACGGTGGCAGCATCACGCTGTCGCAGGTGGCGACGATGGAATATGGCTTCGAGGACGGCATCATCTGGCACCGCAACCGCCTGCCGACGGTGACCGTGCGGGCCGATATCGGCGATGGCATGCAGCCGCTGGACGTGGTGCAGCAGATCCTGCCGACGCTGGACGGCATCCGTGCGCAGCTGCCCAGCGGCTACCTGCTGGAAACCGGCGGCACGGTGGAGGATTCGGCGCGTGGCCAGGATTCGATCAAGGCCGGCATGCCGCTGTTCCTGATCGTGGTGGCGACCCTGCTGATGCTGCAGCTGCGCAGCTTCTCGCGGGCGGCGATGGTGCTGGTGACCGCACCGCTGGGCATCATCGGTGCCACCCTGTTCCTGCTGCTGTTCCGCGCGCCGTTCGGCTTCGTGGCATTGCTGGGCACCATCGCGCTGGCTGGCATGATCATGCGCAATTCGGTGATCCTGATCGACCAGATCCAGCAGGACATCGACGCCGGGCATGATCGCTGGCATTCGATCATCGACGCCACGGTGCGCCGTTTCCGCCCGATCGTGCTGACCGCGCTCGCCGCCGTGCTGGCGATGATCCCGCTGTCGCGCAGTGCGTTCTACGGCTCGATGGCGATCTCGATCATGGGTGGCCTGATCGTCGGCACCGTGCTGACCCTGGTGTTCCTGCCGGCGCTGTACGCGGCATGGTTCCGGGTCAAGCCGGGCGAAGCCGGCGAGTAAGGATGGTGGGGTCGGATCCCTTTCCCGCAGGGAAAGGGCTCTGACCCCATCCACGCATGGCGTGGTTCATCAGTAGAGCCACCCCATGGGTGGATGATTCAAGGCGCGGGTGAGTTCCGGTACGCGATACCCCGCACCGCCAGCAGGAAGAACACGGCGGCAGCCAGGGTCAGCAGCACGGGAATGATCTGGTCGATGGCCAGCCCCAGCGCATTTGCCCACGCCTGGGGCAGTGGGTTGCCGGCGTAATAGACAACCACCGCAAAGGCCGGTGAGGCAATGAACGGCCACACACACATTGCCGTGCTCAGCCAGGCGAATGCTGCGCTGCTGCGCGTACGCACCCGGCGGTGCAGCATCCAGGCGGCAATGGCGCAGAGCAGCAGGCCGACGCTTCCTGCAATGCCGGTCAACAGATCGGGAGTGAGCACGGCCGGGTTCCTTGGCAGCAGAGGGTGGATCCAGTTCCGGCATCATGCACCATCCACGCGTGGCGTGGATCTACTGGGGCACGGCGATGGCGGGGTCAAATCCCTTTTCCGCAGGGAAAGGGCTCTGACCCCATCTGTCCCGTCTGCACTCACCGGGGTCAGAGCCTTTCCTGCGGAAAGGATCCGACCCCACCCACGCACGGCGTGGATCTACTAGTACAACCCCTGCGCCAGCATCGCGTCGGCCACCTTCACGAAGCCGGCGATGTTGGCACCATCCACGTAATTGACGCTGCCGTCGGCGCGCTTGCCGTGGCGGACGCAGCTGGCGTGGATGTCCTTCATGATCGCGTGCAGGCGTTCGTCCACGTCAGCGTGGTGCCAGGACAGGCGCTGTGCGTTCTGGCTCATCTCCAGCCCGGACGTCGCCACACCACCGGCATTGCTGGCCTTGCCCGGTGCGTACAGCGTGCCGGCCTGCAGGAACACATCCACCGCTTCCAGCGTGGAGGGCATGTTGGCGCCCTCGGCCACGCACTGCACGCCGTTGTGCACCAGCGTGCGGGCGTCATCTTCATCCAGCTCGTTCTGGGTGGCGCAGGGCAGGGCGATGTCCGCCGGCACATGCCAGGGACGCTTGCCGGCGAGGAACTCGAAGCGGGTATCGGTTGCCAGTTCCTGCAGGCGGCCACGGCGCTCGTTCTTCAGTGCCATCAGTTCCTGCAGGGCCTGCTCGTCGAAGCCATCGCGCGCGTACAGCGTGCCGCCCGAATCGGAGAAGGTCAGCACCTTCGCGCCCAGCTCGATGGCCTTCTGCGCGGCGTACTGGGCGACGTTGCCGGAGCCCGACACCAGCACGCGTGCCCCGTGGGTTTCGCGGCGCGCGTGGTGCAGCATCTGCTCGACGAAATAGACCGTGCCGTAGCCGGTCGCCTCCGGGCGCATCAGGCTGCCGCCATAGGACAGGCCCTTGCCGGTAAACACGCAGGCAGCATCGTTGCTGAGCTTCTTCATCATGCCGGCCATGTAGCCGACCTCACGCGCACCGACGCCGATGTCACCGGCGGGCACGTCGGTGTCCGGACCCAGGTGGCGGTGCAGTTCCAGCATCAGCGCCTGGCAGAAGCGCATGACTTCGGCATCGCTGCGGCCCTTGGGGTCGAAGTCCGAACCGCCCTTGCCGCCGCCCATCGGCAGCGTGGTCAGTGCGTTCTTGAAGGTCTGCTCGAAGGCGAGGAATTTCAGGATCGACAGGTTCACCGACGGGTGGAAACGCATGCCGCCCTTGAACGGGCCGATGGCCGAGCTGTGCTGTACGCGCCAGGCGCGGTTCACCCGGGCCTGGCCGGCGTCATCGCTCCAGGCCACGCGGAACTGGATCAGCCGCTCCGGCTCGACCAGGCGCTCCAGCAGGCCCTGCTGCAGGTAGCGCGGGTTGTCCTGCAGGAACGGCCACAGGCTGTGGACCACTTCCTTTACCGCCTGCAGGAACTCGGGCTGGTGCGGGTCACGGCGGGCGACGTCGGCGAGGAACTCGTCGGGGGAACGATGCTTCAAAGGCATTCCTTGGATTGAGGCCTGTGCGGGGCGGCGGCTGCGCGGTCGGCATGAAGGTGGGGTCCTGTAGCGTCGAGCCATGCTCGACGACGGTTGCATCAGCCGAGCATGGCTCGGCTCTACAGTAGAGCCACCCCATGGGTGGCTTCTCCTGACATCACTTCAGCTTGGCGAGCACCGCGTCGGTGGCGGCGGCGGTGCTGACCGCCTGCCCCTTGGCCGCGAGATCGGCGGTGAACACGCCGTCATCCAGTACCGCATGCACGGCGGCTTCCACCGCGGCGGCTTCGGCGTCCAGGCCCAGCGAATGGCGCAGCAGCATGGCGGCGCTGAAGATCGTCGCGTAGGGATTGGCGATGCCCTTGCCGGCGATGTCCGGCGCCGAACCATGGATCGGCTCGTAGATGCCCACCGCGCCCGGTTCGCCCAGCGAAGCCGAAGGCAGCAGGCCCAGCGAACCGGCCAGCATCGAGGCTTCATCGGTGAGGATGTCGCCGAACATGTTCTCGGTGACGATCACGTCGTACTCGCGCGGCTTGGCCAGCAGGTGCATGGCCATCGAATCGACCAGCTGGTGTTCCAGCGCCACGTCCGGGAATTCCTCGCGGCCGATGCGCGCGGCCACGTCGCGCCACAGGCGCGAGGTTTCCAGCACGTTGGCCTTGTCCACCGAGGTGACCTTGCCACGGCGCTGCTGGGCCAGGCGGAACGCGCTGCGCAGCACGCGTTCGATCTCGGCCACGGTGTAGCGGCACAGGTCGCTGGCGCTGTCGGCGTCGCGGGTCTTGTCGCCGAAGTAGATGCCGCCGGTCAGTTCGCGCACCACCACGAAGTCCACGCCCTGCAGCAGCTCGGCCTTGATCGGCGAGGCGTGCAGCGCGGCTTCATGGGTGCGCACCGGGCGCAGGTTGGCGTACAGGCCCAGCGCCTTGCGGATCGCCAGCAGGCCCTGTTCCGGACGCACTTTGGCGTTCGGGTCGGACCACTTCGGGCCACCCACGGCGCCCAGCAGCACCGCGTTGGCGGCCTGGCAGGCGGTGAGGGTGGCGGCCGGCAGCGGCTCGCCATGGCGGTCGATGGCGATGCCACCGATGTCGTGCTCGCTGAAGGTGAAGCTGTGGTTGAAGCGTTCGGCGACAGCCTTCAGGACGGCCACTGCAGCAGCGGCAACTTCCGGGCCGATGCCATCACCGGGCAGGACAACAATTTCAGCGTGCATGCTCACTCTCGTAACGTTCGATTTCAGGGACACGGCCCAACAGATACCCCAACTGGTCGACACCTTCCAGCAGGCAGGTCTGCGAGAAGCCATCCAGCGGGAAGGAATAGACGCGGCCGTCGGGGGTGCGCAGCTCGCGCGCGGCCACGTCGATGGTCAACTCGTCGTCGGGGCGCTGCATCAGCGCCTGCACGTCGGCTTCGTCCAGCACGATCGGCAGCAGGCCGTTCTTCAGCGAGTTGCCGCGGAAGATGTCGGCGATCTCGCTGCTGACGATGGCGCGCAGGCCCAGGTCGGTCAGCGCCCACGGCGCATGTTCGCGCGAGGAACCGCAGCCGAAGTTGCGGCCGGCCAGCAGGATGCTGCGGCCGGCGTTGTGCGGCTGGTTGAAGGCGAAGTCGGCCACCGGCGAACCGTCGGCCTGCCAGCGCCAGTCATTGAACGCGTTGCGGCCCAGGCCGGCGCGTTCGGTGGTGGACAGGAACCGCGCCGGAATGATCTGGTCGGTGTCGATGTTGGTCTGCGCCAGTACGACGCTGGACGAGGTCAGGGTACGGAAACCGGCCATCACGCCACCTCCTGTGCGAACAGCTCGCGGGTGTCGGCCACCTGGCCCTTCACCGCGGCCCAGGCCGCGCTCATCGGCGAGGCCAGCAGCGTGCGCGAACCGGGGCCCTGGCGGCCCTCGAAGTTGCGGTTGCTGGTGCTCACCGCCAGCTGGCCGGGGGCGACCAGGTCACCGTTCATGGCGATGCACATCGAGCAGCCCGGCTCGCGCCATTCGGCACCGGCCGCGCGCACGATCTCGTGGATGCCTTCGGCCTCGGCCTGGCGCTTGACGATCTCCGAGCCCGGCACCACCAGCATGCGCACGCCGTCGGCGACGTGGCGGCCACGCAGCACCTGCGCCACTTCGCGCATGTCGCTCAGGCGGCCATTGGTGCACGAGCCGACGAACACCACGTCGACCGGGGTGCCGGCCAGCGCCTTGCCGGCCTGGAAGTGCATGTAATCCAGGCCCTTCTGCGCGGCGGCATCGTTGGCGGCCGGAATCGGCGCGTCCACGGCGATGGCGGTGCCCGGGTGCGTGCCCCAGGTCAGGGTCGGGCGGATGTCGGCGGCGTCGATGCGCACTTCGCTGTCGAAGCGTGCGCCTTCATCGCTGCGCAGCTGCTGCCAGCGGGCCACGGCGGCGTCGAAGTCGGCGCCCTTGGGGCCGCGCGGAGTGTTGGCCACGAAGTCGAAGGTGACCTGGTCGGGGGCGACCATGCCGGCACGCGCACCTGCTTCGATCGACATGTTGCACAGGGTCATGCGCTGTTCCATGTCCATCGCTTCGATGGTGCTGCCACGGAACTCGATGACGTGGCCGGTGCCACCGTTGACGCCGATCACGCCGATGATGTGCAGGACCACGTCCTTGGCGCCGACGCCCGGCGCCAGCGGGCCATCAACGGTGATCGCGAAAGTCTTCGCCTTGCGCTGCAGCAGGCACTGGGTGGCCAGCACGTGGCCGACTTCGCTGGTGCCGATGCCGAAGGCCAGCGAACCGAACGCGCCGTGGGTGGAGGTGTGGCTGTCGCCGCAGACGATGGTCATGCCGGGCTGGGTGAAACCCTGCTCCGGGGCGATGACATGGACGATGCCGCGGTTGTCCGAGGCCATGTCGAACAGCTCGATGCCGTACTCGGCGCAGTTGCGCGCCAGGGTGGCGACCTGCGCTTCGGAGGCGGCGCTGGCGTAGGGCAGCTTGCCGTCGGCACCGGCCGGCAGGGTCGGGGTGGAGTGGTCCATCGTCGCCTTGGTGCGATCCGGGCGGCGCGGCGCCAGGCCGCGCGAACGCAGCTCGGTGAACGCCTGCGGCGAGGTGACCTCGTGGATCAGGTGCAGGTCGATGTACAGCACGGCGGGGGCGCTGTCGGATTCGGGAACCACCACGTGGGCGTCCCACAGTTTGTCGTACAGGGTGCGGGGTGCGGAAGTCATGCGTATGCCTGGCAGAAGTACGAGAGAGCGAACATCAATAAAGAAAGCGGGACGGTCAAGTCAGCGGCGGCGGGCGAGCACGCGCAGGCGCACGTAGTCGGCCAGCGGCTGGCCGGCTGCGTCACGCGGCAGGTCCTCCAGCAGGACCACCGCGGCCTCGCGCACGGTGGCGCGGGCGGCTGCCGGCAGATCGTCCAGCAGCGGTGCGGCGAACACCCGCAGCCAGCCGGCCACGCCGGTCGGCAGTGCAGTGGGGCGTGGCGTGGTTTCGATCAGCTGCACCTGGAAGCCGTGCTGGCGCAGGCGATCGGCGTAGCTGTCGGCGGTCGGGAAGTACCACTGGAACGCGCTGGCACCGTGGCCATGGGCCACGCGTGCGGCCTGCACCGCGGCGATGATCCTGGCCACGTTGCCATGGCCGCCGAACTCGGCAACGAAGCGCCCGCCAGGACGCAACGCCCGGCGCACGCCTTCCAGCACGCGGTCGGGGTTGCTCATCCAATGCAGCGCGGCGTTGCTGAACACCGCATCGAATTCACTGTCGAAGGCCAACGCATGGCCGTCCATCACCTGCGCATCGACGCCGCGCGCGCGGGCGGCAATCACCAGTTCGGGGGAGGCATCCACGCCGTGCAGGCGTGCACCGCTCAGTGCCAGTTCGGTGGTGAGCACGCCATCGCCACAGCCCAGGTCCAGGATGCGCTCGCCGGCGCGCGGGTCGAGCAGGCGCGCAACCGCACCGCCGAGCAGCGGCACGAAACCGGCGTCGATCGCATAGTCCTGGGCATTCCACTGCTGGCCGGCCGGGGCCGTGGTGGGGGGGGCGAAGGCGCTCATCTCACAGTCCTCAGGCGGTGGCGGGGGTTGCGGTTTCGGCGGTGCTGGCGGCGGCCTGGCGCTGGCGCAGCAGGCGGTTGGCTACATCCAGCCAAGCCAGTGCCGAGGCTTCGATGATGTCCTTGCTGGTGCCGGTGCCGTCGTACTCGACGCCTTCGTGGCGCACGCTCAGGTTGGCCTCGCCGCGCGCATCGGCGCCGATGCCCACGCTGTGTACCTGGTAGCTGTCCAGCATCAGCTGCACGCCGGTGGCCGCCGACAGCGCGCCAAACAGCGCGTCGACCGGGCCATCGCCCTGCGCGGTCTCGGCCACGCGGTTGCCTTCCGGGTCGGACAGTTCCACCAGGGCATTGGCACGGCTGCCGACATCGCTGATGGTCATCGAGGCCAGGCGATAGCCCTGCGCGTTGGAACCGCCCTGCATCAGGGTCTGCAGATCGGCATCGGTCACCACGCGCTGCTGCTCGCACAGGCCCTTGAACTGCTCGAACACCAGCTTCAGCTCGTCTTCTTCCAGCCAGAAGCCCAGCGCACGCAGGCGCGACTCGACGGCGGCGCGGCCGCTGTGGCGGCCCAGCACCATCTGCGAATCCTCCCAGCCCACGTCTTCCGGACGCATGATTTCGTAGGTGCCGCGGTGGCGCAGCATGCCGTGCTGGTGGATGCCCGATTCATGGGCGAACGCATTGGCGCCGACGATGGCCTTGTTGCGCTGTACCGGCATGCCGACCAGGCGCTGCAGCAGCTGCGAAGTGCCGACGATGCGCGGGGTGTTGATGGCGGTGTCCTGCTCGTAGAACGCCTGGCGCACCTTCAGCGCCATGGTGATCTCTTCCAGCGAGCAGTTGCCGGCGCGTTCGCCGATGCCATTGATCGTGCACTCGACCTGGCGTGCGCCGCCTTCGACGGCGGCCAGCGAGTTGGCCACGGCCAGGCCCAGATCGTTGTGGCAGTGCGCGCTGAAGATCACGTTGGCCGCGTTCGGTACATCGGCCACGCCGGCGATCACCTGCTGGAACATCGCGCGGATCTCTTCCGGGGTGGTGAAGCCGACGGTGTCGGGCAGGTTGACGGTGGTCGCGCCGGCGGCGATCGCCACGCGGGCCACTTCGATCAGGTAGTCCAGCTCGGTGCGGGTGGCATCCTCGGCCGAGAACTCCACGTCGTCGACGTAGGTGCGGGCCAGGGTGACGTGCTTGCGTACCGATTCCAGTACCTGCTCGCGGGTCATGCGCAGCTTGTGCTCGCGGTGCAGCGGGCTGGTCGACAGGAACAGGTGCAGGCGCGGGTTGGCCGCTGCTTCCAGGGCGCGTGCCGAGGTTTCGATGTCGGCCTGCAGGCAGCGCGACAGCACCGCCAGGGTCAGGCTCGGGCGGCGCAGCTCACGACCGATCAGGGCCATCGCTTCGCGGTCGGACTGCGAGCTGGCCGGGAAGCCGGTCTCGATGATGTCCACGCCCAGTTCGTCCAGCGCACGCGCCATCACCAGCTTCTGCGGCGGGCTCATGCTGCAGCCGGGGGAC
This sequence comes from Stenotrophomonas sp. STEN087, assembly GCF_056759115.1. NCBI lineage: Bacteria > Pseudomonadati > Pseudomonadota > Gammaproteobacteria > Lysobacterales > Lysobacteraceae > Stenotrophomonas > Stenotrophomonas sp. STEN087. Next base: position 56,414 of record NZ_JBRRCR010000021.1, read on the forward strand.
TGCTCGCCGTCACGCAGGGTGGTGTCGAAGATGCGGATGCGCGGGGTGGTAATTCGTTCGATGGTGGTCACAGGGAAATCTCCTCGACAGCGGGCGCGACGGCTTGCAGGTTGGAAGGGGAAGAAGTGGGGGAGGCGGGGGCGCTGGCCTTGCTGGGCGAGCGTGGGGTTTCACTGCGGCGTCGGCGCGGTTTGCGCGGCGGCCGGGGGCGGATGTCGGTCAGCAGGCCGGCCAGCACGCCGGCATCGATGTTGCCGCCGGAGACCACCGCACACTTGCGGCGGCCAGCCACGCGGCGGCCGGCGGCCAGGGCCAGCGCACCGGCGCCTTCGGCGATGATGTGTTCTTCCAGCGCCAGGCGGACCAGGGTCTCGCGCAGCTCGGCTTCGCGCACGATCACCACGTCGTCCAGCAGCGAGGCGCACAGGCGGCGGGTCAGGTAGCCGGGCACCTTCACCCGCACGCCGTCGGCCAGCGACGGCACCGGTGCGATCTCGTTGACATCACCGTGGATCGCGCGGGCCATCGAATCGACGCCCTCGACCTGCGCACCGATGATGCGCACGCCCTGCGATTTCAGTGCCAGCGCCACGCCGGAGGCCAGGCCGCCGCCACCGATCGGCACGATCACCACGTCCGGTGCATGCGGTGCCAGTTCGATGCCGACCGTGCCCTGGCCGGCGATCACGTCGGCATCGTCGAAGGCGGACAGGAAGCGGTAGCCATGGCGCTGCGCCAGTTCGACGGCAAAGGCGAAGGCCTCGTCGTAGCTGTTGCCGTGCTGGCGCACCGTGGCGCCCCAGTGGGCGACACCGGCGATCTTGGTGGCCGGCGCGCCATGCGGCATCACGGTGATGGCCGGTACGTCCAGGCGGTAGGCGGCCCAGGCCACGCCCTGGGCGTGGTTGCCGGCCGAGGCGCAGATCACCGGCCGGGTGTCACCGCGTTCGCGGCCGGCCAGCAGCGCGTTCAATGCGCCGCGCACCTTGTAGGAACCGGTGCGCTGCAGGTTTTCCAGCTTCAGCCAGGTGCCGAAGCGCTCGGCATGGTGCAGCGGGGTAGGCGGCAGGAAGCGGCGCAGGCGGGCCTGCGCAGCCAGTACGTCGGCGACGCTTACGTCACCGACATCGCTTTCCTTGCTGGCATCAGCGGCCGGCATGGGCCACCAGCGGGTTGCCGGACTGCGCCGGGTGCGGGCACGGGCGACGAAGAAGACGCCTCCGTGCCGGCACCGTGGTCGCTACGGTACGGGTGTTCATCATGCAGCTCCTTCCACGGGCGTCAGCTGTACCGACACACAGTCGTAGATCTTTTCCATCTGCCGGCACAGGGTGTCCGGCGGCCGCTGGCCATCGACCACCAGCTGCAGGTGCCAGCGTCCGTCATCGGCGGCCACCGGCGCGCCGCTGATCGCGCGCGGGGCGAAGCCGCGGCGTTCGGCCATGCCGATCACGCGCAGCAGCGCGCCTTCGGCCGGGTGCAGCACCAGGTCAAGCCGGTATTGCATTGGGGGTCTCCTGGCGGGCGTGGGCGGGGTTGCTTTCCAGCATGGTGCTGTTGGCGGTGTTGGGCGGCACCAGCGGCCACACGTTGGCGCGTGCATCGATGGCCACGTGCAGCAGGGCGGGGCCCGGTTCGGCCAGCAGCGCGGCCAGGCCGCCTTCCACGTCGTCGCGGTTGTCGATGCGGGTGGCAGCGATGCCGAACACCTTGGCCAGGGCCACGAAGTCCGGGTTGTCGGACAGGTCGATCTCGCTGTAGCGCTCGGAGAAGAACAGCTCCTGCCACTGCCGCACCATGCCCAGCGAACTGTTGTCCAGCAGCACGATCTTCACCGGCAGGCGGCAACGCGCGATGGTGGTCAGCTCCTGCACGTTCATCATGAAGCTGCCATCGCCGGACACCAGCACCACGGTGCGGTCGGGGCAGGCGAACTGCGCGCCCATCGCCGCCGGCAGGCCGAAGCCCATGGTGCCCAGCGCGCCACTGGTCAGGTGGTTGCGCGGGTGGTTGAAGCGGCAGTGCTGGGCCACCCACATCTGGTGCTGGCCGACATCGCAGGCGATGACCGTGTCGGCCGGCGCCACTTCGCTCAGCCGCTTCAGCAGCGCCGGGGCGTAGATGTGCTGGCCCGGTGCGTCGTAGCGGGCGGCGAAGCGGTCGCGGTGCTGGGCACAGCGCTTGCGCCATGCGTCCTGGTGGGCCTGGGGGGAGGGGAAGGCCGCACGCAGGGCGCGGATGGCATGGCTGACATTGCCCGGCACCGCGACATCGGCGCTGCGCAGCTTGGAGATCTCGTAGGCGTCGGCGTCGATGTGGACCACGCGGGCGAACGGAGCGAACTCGGCCAGCTTGCCGGTGGCACGGTCATCGAAGCGCGCACCCAGCACCAGCAGCAGGTCGCTTTCCTGCACCGCCATGTTCGCCGCGCGGGTGCCGTGCATGCCCAGCATGCCCAGCGACTGCGGGTGCTGCGGGGGCAGCGCGCCCAGGCCACGCAGGGTCATCACGGTGGGGATGGCGCTGGCCTCGGCGAAGTCGCGCAGGTCCTGCACGGCCTCGCCCAGGGCAATGCCACCACCGGCGTAGATCACCGGCTTCTCGGCCGCTGCCAGTGCGGCGATGGCCTCGGCGATGGCCGCATCGGCGGCCGCGGTCGGCGGTTCCACGCTGGACGGCACGTGCGCCGGCAGGTGGCTGGCATCGGCCAGCTGCACGTCCTTGGGCAGGTCGATCAGCACCGGCCCGGGGCGGCCCTCGCGGGCAATGCGGAAGGCGTCGGCGACCACGCGCGGCAGGTCATCGACGCTGCGCACCAGCCAGCTGTGCTTGACGATGGGCAGGGTCAGGCCGAACACATCCAGTTCCTGGAAGGCGTCGGTACCCAGCAGCGGCGTGGCGACCTGGCCGGTGATGCAGACCATCGGCACCGAATCCAGCATCGCATCGGCGATGCCAGTGACCAGGTTCGACGCGCCGGGGCCGGAGGTGGCCACGCAGACGCCGACCTGGCCGCTGGCGCGGGCAAAGCCATTGGCCGCCAGCGCCGCACCCTGCTCGTGGCGCACCAGGATGTGCTTCAGCGACGAATCCACCAGCGCGTCGTAGAACGGCATGATGGTGCCGCCGGGATAGCCGAACAGTGTGCGGACGCCCTCGGCCTCCAGCGCCTGGGTCAGCCAGCGCGCGCCGTTGGGCGGCGCGCTGCGGTGTGTGGGAGAGTTCATGGGGGAACCTTGTAAAGCGGGTGGGGGTGGCCGCGTGGTTACGCGGCCTGTCCTTGCAACCAGACCATCTTGGCGCGCAGTTCCTTGCCCACCTTCTCGATCGGGTGCTCCAGGTCGGCCTGCTTGTACTTCTTGTAGTTCGGCAGGCCCGCTTCGTACTCGGCCACCCAGTTCTTGGTGAAGGTGCCGTCCTGGATGTCCTTCAGGACTTCCTTCATGCGCTCCTTGGTACTGGCGTCGATCACGCGCGGGCCGCTGACGTAGTCGCCGTACTGGGCGGTCTCGGAGACGAATTCCAGCATGCGCGAGATGCCGCCTTCGTAGAACAGGTCGACGATCAGCTTCAGTTCGTGCAGCACTTCGTAGTAGGCGATTTCCGGCTGGTAACCGGCTTCCACCAGCGTTTCGAAGCCGGCCTGCACCAGCGCCGAGGCACCGCCGCACAGCACTGCCTGCTCACCGAACAGATCGGTTTCGGTTTCTTCCTTGAAGGTGGTCTGGATCAGGTTGGCGCGTGCGCCGCCCAGGCCGGCCGCATAGGCCTTGGCATGCTGTTCGGCCTTGCCGGTGACATCCTGGTGGATGGCCCAGATGCACGGCACGCCGCGGCCGATTTCGTATTCGCGACGGACCAGCGCACCCGGGCCCTTCGGCGCGACCAGGACCACGTCCAGGTCGGCGCGCGGCTCGATCATGCCGTAATGCACGTTCAGGCCGTGGGCGAACAGCAGGCAGGCACCCTGCTTCATGTTCGGCGCCAGCACCTCGTTGTACAGCTTCTTCTGCACCATGTCCGGGGTCAGCACGGCGACCAGGTCGGCGTCCTTCACGGCGTCAGCCGGGGCCACCACGTTGAAGCCGTCGGCCTGGGCCTTGGCTTCGGTCGGGCCGCCCGGGCGCAGGCCTACCACCACGTCGAAACCGGATTCGCGCAGGTTCAGTGCGTGGGCGCGGCCCTGGCTGCCGTAGCCGATGACGGCGATCTTGGTCTGGGGCAGATCGTTGGTGCTCATGGGGGAGGTTCCTTGCGGTGGGAAGAAAAAGACGGGAAGAAAAAAGACGGCCGGCAGTCGAAGCGACGTACCGGCCGGTCAGGGGAAAACGGTGGGGGAGGCGCCACGCATCGCACGGGCACAGCCGCCACGAGGCGTCGTGGTGTGGCAGGTCCGGGTTTTGCAGTTGGCGGTCTTCATGGTGGTTGCGTCTGAAACCAGGTCTTGAAATGAAAAAACCCGCACCGGGGCGGGTGCGGGTTTTTGTCGAGTTCCGGTGTGTCTGTTGCTTACACGCTGGCTCGTCCCGCACCTGTTGGCTGGGTAATAAGTACGAGCACGAGAATCGAACGCAGCGAGGCGGCGCCGGTGTCGGCGGCTTCAACGCGGGTTCGCAGTGGCGTGGTGTGGTGCAACATGTGATCGAGAGAAACATGTGCGATTCGGCAGTGTCAACCCTGGCAATGGATATTTTTTTGGTTTCCGCTGCATCCGGCGCAATCGCTTGCGGCACAAGGATGGTTGCGACTGAAATTGTTTCGGTGAACCGGAATTCACTCTTTTCAGCGGGTTTTTTGCGCGGGAATGAGGGGCTTTTTACCGCTGCGCTCGCCGGGGCTGTGCCCGGGGGGGAGGGGGCCGGGGAGGGGGGGCCCGGGCCGGGCCCGCGGGGTTGCCGCGCCGGGCCAGGGGGGCTGCCGCGTCCCC
>NZ_JBRRCR010000022.1:0-60012 GCF_056759115.1 Stenotrophomonas sp. STEN087
CGGGGGGGGTCCGGTTGAGGGGGACGCCGTAAACCCGTCCATGGGGGCTTGGTCGCGGCATCCATGCCGCTCACACCCCCTCAACCGGACCCACCCCGCCTTCGACAGTTTCCCGCGATCTGTCGGAACGGCGCTCTGCTCTGGTGGGTGCCGACCGTTGGTCGGCACGGGGTCGGATATCGATGTCTGACAGATGTGTCGACCAACGGTCGACACCTACCAACAGCCGCAGTTGCCAGTAGATCCACGCCACGCGTGGATGGGGGTCAGAGCCCGTTCCCGTCGGGAACGGGATCCGACCCCGCTTCGGCGCCCAGCCGCCAGGCCAGGCCACCCAGACGGCTGGCATGCCGCTTCAGCGCGGCCACCAGCACCTCTTCGCTGCCGGCCACATGCAGGCGCTGGCGGGCGCGGGTGAGGCCGGTGTAGACCAGTTCGCGCGACAGCACGCGGCTGTCCTGCCGCGGCAGCTGCAGCCACACTTCATCGAACTCCGAGCCCTGTGCCTTGTGCACGGTCATCGCGAAGGCGCTTTCGTGCGCGGGCAGTGCGGCAGGGTGGAAGGCACGCGGCTGTTCGGCGGTGTCGCCGGGGAACCAGGCCACCATCGCGCCGCTGGTGTCGCGCAGGCAGATGCCGATGTCACCGTTGAACAGGCGATGGCGGTAGCTGTTTTCAGTCACCAGCAGCAGGCGGCCCTGGAAGTAGCCGGGCATGTTGCCGGCCAGCAGCTGTTCGATGCGGCTGTTGAGCCCGCGTGCGCCCTGGGGGCCTTCGCGCAGGGCGGTCAGCACGCGCAGGCGACCGGCCTGCTGCAGCGCGCGGCCGGGGTCTTCGGCCTCGGCCAGCGCGCGCCAGTGCGAGAGCAGGTGTTCGCGCTGGCCACGCAGCGGGTCGGCATCGTTTTCGTGGAAGCTGATCCCGGACAAGCTGCCGCTACGCAGCAGGGCCAGCGCGGTGCCGCTGTCACCTTCGCGCACCGCCTGCGCCAGCGGTGCCAGCTGCAGGGCATCGCTCTGCCGGTAGCCGCGCTGCAGCTGCACGCGACGGCCAGCGAAGGAGCGTGGCGCGGCCTGCGGCTGCAGGGTCGGCGCGGCCAGCAGTCCCTGCAGGGCCTGCGCGTCATCGGCACGGGTGCCGCTGCCATCGCCGCTGGCACGCAGGATGGCGCTGAGCACATCGCCCGCTTCCACCGAGGGCAGCTGGTCCGGGTCACCCAGCAGGATCAGCCGCGTGCCGCTGGCGATGGCATCGACCAGCTTGGCCATCAGCGGCAGGTCGATCATCGAGGCTTCGTCCACCACCACCACGTCCACCGGCAACGGGTTGTCGGCGTGGTGGCGGAAGCGCGGCGAATCGGGGATGACACCGAGCAGGCGATGCAGGGTGGTGCCAGTGCTCGGCAGCGCCGCGCACAGCGCTGGGTCCAGGCCGTCCTCCTGCAGGCGCTGCATGGCCAGCCGCAGGCTTTCGGCCATGCGCTCGGCGGCGCGCCCGGTCGGTGCGGCCAGCGCGACCTGCGGCACCGGCTCGCCGGCATGCAGGGCCTGCGCGGCCAGCAGCAGCAACAGGCGCGCGATGGTGGTGGTCTTGCCGGTACCGGGGCCGCCCGTGACCAGCGCCAACGGGTGGCGCAGGGTCACGCCGGCGGCACGCGCCTGGTGGTCTTCCTGGGTGGCGGCAACGGGGAACAGGCGCGCGAACAACGGCGCCAGCGCCGCCATGTCCGGCGCCGGCAATGGATGTCGGCCGATGCGCTGCAGGCCGGCAGCCAGCTGCCGCTCGTATTCGCGGTAACGGCGCAGGTACAGCAGGCCGTTTTCCAGCACCAGCGGTGCCTCATCGGCGGCCGCCTCGGGATCCTCCGGCTGCGCTACCCACGGCGATGCCTGCAGCTGGGCCAGCCACTGCGCCGGCGCGGGCCAGGCCAGGAAGCCTTCCAGCAGGCGCTGCGGCTGTGACGGATCGAAGGCGGCGTGCCCCTGTGACACCGCCAGCGATGCCAGCGCGGCGGCAACCGCCACGCCATCGGGGGTGTCCTCGCGCAGCCGCCGCAGGCTGGTGGCCAACGCGTGGTCGAGGGTGCGCAGGTGGCCACCGCGGTACAGCTGCTGCAGCAGGGTGGCACTCATGCGCTGGCTCCAAGGGCACGCGCGACCAGGTCGGCATGGGCGGCGTCGCCGCCGGCGAACAGCGCATCCAGTCCATCCACCAGTTCCGGCGCGAAGTGGTCCACGTGCACGCCATTGCCGTTGCCATCCAGGCCACGGCAGAACAGGTAGCGGATGCCGCCCATGTCGCGCGCGTAGTCGTAACTGCGGCCCAGGCGGAAGCGCAGCCAACGGTGCAGGGCCACGGTGTAGATCAGCGCCTGCAGGTCGTATTCGCTGTGGCGCATGGCGATCTGCAGCAGGTCCGGGCTGTAGCCCGGCAGCCGGTTGGATTTGTAGTCGAGCACATACCAGCGCCCATCGCGCACGTAGGTGAGGTCGATCTTGCCGGTCATCAGCCCTTCCAGCCGGCGGCGCAGGCCGAAGCCACGGCGCGCGCTGGAAATGCCGTGCGCATGCAGCAGCTGCAGCAGCGCCGGCACGGTGGTCGGTTCGATGGCGAAGTGGAATTCGATTTCAGCGCGGCGCTCGCCCTCGCCCAGGCTGTGCAGGGCACCGCCTTCGGGCAGGGCGACCGTGAGCGTGTGGCCGACCAGCGGCACCAGCACCGCCACGCCATCGTCCAGGTCCTCGTCGGCATAGCCTTCGTCGTGCAGCGCCTTGCGCAGCAGGTCGGCCTGCCCTTCGGGCGCGGGCTGGTCGGGTCTCCATCCGCCCCAGGCGGCGAAATCAACGTTTTCCAGCGCTTCGTGCAGGACGTTGCCGAATCGGCTGCCCATGAAGCGCGTGTCCAGCGGTGCTGCGTCGGCAGCTGCGGGTTCGGGCAGGGCCGGTTCCAGCGGCAGTTCCGCACCCGCCGGTTCGTCGGCGGCCGGTGCCGGCAGTTCGGTGGCTGCTGCTTCGACGTCGTCGCCGGCATCGGCATGCGCCAGCTGGGTGAAGCTGTACACCCACCAGTCGTGCGGTACGCGCCGGGTCAGGCTGCGCACGGCCGGCAGTTCGCCGTCCTGTTCGACCGGCAGCTGCGGCAGCCGCAGCACCGGATCGCTGTCGTCGATGTGCACATCGGGGTGCGCGTGCAGCGCCTGCAGGTCGCCCAGCAGCGGCGCAAGGCGGGTCTTGCCGAGCCCGGCGAGATCGCCGATGGCGATCCACAGCGCATGCTCGGCGCGGGTCAGGCCCACGTACAGCAGGCGCGCATCTTCGGCGCACTGCTCGCGGTCGCGCTGGCCGCTGGCCGCCTTCCAGGCCTCGTCGTCGTCCAGCTTCCAGTGCAGCTGGCGCTCACCGTCCACGTGCACGGTGCAGTGCCCGGCGTTGTTGGAGGCGCCACCGAAGATGCCGACGAACGGCAGGTAGACCAGCGGGTATTCCAGGCCCTTGCTCTTGTGCAGGGTGATGATCTGCACGCGGCGCGCGTCCGATTCCAGGCGCAGCAGCTGCTGCTCGTCATTCTGGTCGGCATTGGCCATCTGCCCCTGCAGCCAGTCCAGCAGCCCATGCATGCCCAGCGCCTGCGCGGAGGCTTCCTGCAGCAGTTCGCCCAGCTGCAGGTAGTTGGTCAGCCGGCGCTCGCCATCGATCAGCGCCAGCAGGCGTTCGCCCTGTGCGGCGCAGACATCGGCCACCACGGCGAACGGGCCACCGCGCTGCCAGCGCTCGCGCCAGTGCAGCAGCTGCGCCTGGAACGCGCGCTGCAGGTCGCCCTCACGTTCCATGTTGGCGATCGCACTGGCCCGCTGGCCGAGCAGCACCGTCGCCAGCGCCGCACGCAGGCGGCCTTCGTCAGCCGGTTGCAGCAGGGCCAGCAGCAGCGCGCGCAGGTCGCGTGCTTCGCTGGTGGAGAACAGGCTCTGCTTGCCCGCCGCCACCGCCGGAATGCCCAGTGCCGCCAGCGCGCGCTGCACCAGCGTCGCCTCGCGGTGCGAGCGCACCAGCACGGCGATGTCACCGGGCTGCACCGGGCGGCCGCGCAGGATGGCGGTACCGGCACGCGCATCCAGCAGCGTCTGGTGGATGGCGGCGACGCAGGCCTGGGTCGCGGCGGCACGCGAGGTGTCGGCACTCATCGCCTTGTCGCCTTCGCTGCGCAGCACGCGCAGGGTCAGTGCCGGGGCCGCGGCGCCGTCGCGCAGGTAGTCTTCATCCGTACGCACGCCACCGGGGCGGACTGGTTCGAAACCGATGCCGGCTTCCAGGAAGGCGTCGTCGCCACCGTTGTCGTACAGCGCCTGCAGCGCGCGCAGCACCGAAGGCCGCGAACGGAAGTTCTGGTCCAGCGGCGGTGCCGGCCGCGCGGCCTGCTTGGCCTTCAGATAGGTGTGGATGTCACCGCCACGGAAGCCGTAGATCGCCTGCTTCGGGTCGCCGATCAGGAACAGCGCCGGCGGCAGGCCCAGTTCCCGCACCTCCGGCGAATCGCCGAACACGGTGTGGAAGATGCCCCACTGGCGGTCGTCGGTGTCCTGGAACTCATCGACCAGGGCGATGCGGTACTGCAGGCGCAGCTTGCGCACCAGCTCCAGCCGCTGCGCCCCCTCCAGCGCGTGGGCTACACCATCGATCAGATCGTCGTAGGTCTGCACCCGGCGCGTGCGCTTGAGCATGGCCAGCCGCTGCGTGGCTTCTTCACGCAGGCTGTGCAGGAAGTTCAGCGACGCAGCGCGCAGCCACTGGTCGCGCTGGGCCAGCAGCGCCACGTAGCGCTGCAGGGGTGCCTGCAGCGGCGAGGAGGGGGTGCGGTCGCCGAACTTTTTGTTGGTCTTGGCCACCAGCGCTTCGGGCAGCAGCGCCTGCAGGTGGCCATCCTTCATCAGTTCGCTGGCGTCACCGCGCGCGGCCCAGGCCAACAGCTGCCGGCCCAGCGCGTGCAGCCAGCCCAGCTTGTAGGAAACGCCGTTGATCCACTTGTTGTCGACCGCCTCGCACAGATCGAGGAAGAACTGCTCGCCGTGCTCGCGCACGGCCAGCGACAGGTCCGCCGCGGCGGCCTGCAGGGCAAGGCGCGGATCTTTCACCGCCAGCGGCTGCGGGCGCGGGTACAGCGGCGGCGAGGCCAGCAGCGCGCGCAGGTCCGAGGCCAGCGCATCGGGGTTCGACCACAGCCAGAGCAGCGGCTCCAGCGTGGCCGGGTCGTTGGCGTGCACGCGCCACAGGTCGGCGGCCAGTTCCTCCAGCAGCTCGCGGTCGCTGGCCAGCAGTTCCGGCGGATCGAAGGTGTGCCCGCTTTCCAGCGCATGCTCGCGCAGCACGCGGGTGCAGAAACCATGGATGGTGAAGATCGAGGCCAGGTCGATCTCGTCGGCGGCCACCTGCAGGCGGCGCTTCAGCGCGGCAGCGCTTTCGCCACCTTCGTCGAGGTGGCGCTGCAGCACCTGCCGGGTCAGCAGCGCATCGGGCGCCTCGTCGTCGGCGGGCGGCAGGTCGACCAGGCGCGCGGCCAAAGCCAGGCGCTCGCGGATGCGCTTGCGCAGCTCCTGGGTGGCGGCATCGGTGAAGGTCACCGCCAGGATCTGGCCGATGCGCAGGCCCTGTTCCACCACCAGGCGGGTGAACAGCGTGGCCAGGGTGAAGGTCTTGCCGGTACCGGCGCTGGCTTCGATCAGGCCGATGCCCTGCAGCGGCAGCAGCAGGTAGGGATCCACGGGGGTGCTCATGCGTCGGCCTCCTTGCCGGTGCCACCCGGGCCACGCCCGTCGCGCACCGCGCCGAATACCACCTGGCTGTTGCGCAGCAGGTCGGCGTAACTGTCGTCATCGGCGAAGGGATCGGCCCCGCGCAGCAGCAGCTGCCAGGCATCGCTGTTGGCTTCGCCCCAGCTGCGGTCGCTGCCGTGCCACTGCTTCCAGCCTTCGCTGCGTTGTTTTTCCACCGGCGCGGTGAACAGCACCCAGCCGGTATAGGGTGCGAAGCGCAGCGGCTCGCGCAGGCCACGCTGGCGCAGCTGCAGCAGCGCGCGCAGGGCACTGCGTGCGGCCGCCGCGCCCGGTGCAGGCTGGATGTGCGGGCCGGGGCCGGCATCACCCCCATCGTGGAACTGCACCAGCGGCAGCGCATCGCCGGCCGCATTGGCCAGCAGCCAGTCCAGGCCCTGGTGGATCACCGCGTTGCCGTTCAAGGTGCCGGCGCGCAGGCGCACCAGGCCTTCGGGATGGCGGTCGGCGACGCGGCCGTGCAGGCGCACGCCGTCGATCTCGACTTCGTAGCGGCGGCTTTCCAGCGGCTGCCCCTGCATCCAGCCCAGCATCGCGCTGGCGTAGGGACGGGTCTTGAGCTGTTCGGCTTCGAACTGGCGCTCGCCCAGCGCACCCGACGGCAGCAGGCCACGGGCACGCAGGCGCGGGTACAACGGCTCGACATCGCCGCTGATGGTGGCGCGTACCACCGCGGCCTGCACGCTGCGCTTTTCCGGCCCGCGCGAGGACAGCACCAGTGGCTCCAGGTCGTCCACCTCCTCGACGTCGTCGGCCAGGCGCAGGCCCAGCGCCTGGGCCAGGAACTGCCCGGCCGGGTCGCACAGGAAGCGGCGCAGCGTGTCCAGCGCGACCTCGTCTTCCACCGCGTCATCCAGCGGTGGCGGCAGCGCGGCGTCGAACCACGGCTGCAGCCCGCCGCGCTGGCCGGCCATGCGCCCGGCAGCCGGGTGCCACTGCCGCCGGTAGCTGAAACGGCGCGGATCGCCCTCGCCAAAGGCGGCGGGCGAGAACGGCTGCAGCGCGTGGCGCACGGTGAACGCACGCTTGGCGGCCTCCGGCGCCTGGTGGTACTCGGCGGCGGCGTCGATCAGCTCGCTGACCAGCACCGAGGGCTCGCGCACGCTGCCATCGCGCGGGTCGGCGCCGAGGTAGCTCAGGTAGAACACGTCCTGCGCGGCGGCAAACAGCTGCAGGAACAGGAAGCGGTCATCCTCGCGGGTGGAGCGGTCGCCCGGGCGACGGCGCGGCGTGTCCAGCTCGGCTGTCAGCTGGTTCAGGCCAGCCGCCGGGTCGCGGCGCGGGAAGTCACCATCATTCAGGCCCAGCACGCAGATCACCCGGAACGGCAGCAGGCGCATCGGCACCATGCGGCCGAAGCTGATGCCGCCGGTCAGCAGCGGCGCACGCGTATCGGCCTCGGACAGCGCGCCGGCGAAGTGCGCACGCACCACCTCGGGCGGTACGCCGTCCTCGAAGCCGGCCTTGCGGGCGTCATCGGCGAACTGGTTGAGCAGCTTGCGCAGGCGCTCCAGCGCGCGCTGGCTGTTGGGCGAACTGGGTGCTTCCGGCAGCAGCGCATCCAGCAGGGACAGCAGGCGCTGCCGCCACTGCGCCGGGGTCAGGGTCTCGCCGAGGCGACGCTGGTACAGCGCCAGTACGCGCAGCAGGCGCACCAGCCGGTCCAGCGCGTCCAGCGCGCCGCCTTCCAGCTCGATCCACGGTGCCACGCCGGCCAGGTCGACATCGCTGCCGGTGGCGTGGCCCAGCAGCAGGCGGTCCAGCGCGAACTGCCAGGTGTAGGCGTCGTCGCGCGGTGCCTGCAGCTGGCCGCGATGGTTGGCGTCGATGCCCCAGCGGGCGCCGGCCTGCTGCAGCCAGCCATGCAGGCGGTCGAAGTCCACCGCCTCCAGCCCGGCCGCCTCGGCCAGCGGCGCGCTGGCCAGCAGGTCGAGGATCTCGTTCAGGCCGAACCGCGACACCGGCAGCGACAGCAGGTGCACGAACACATCGGCCAGCGGCTCCCCCGCCAGCGGGCTGCTGTCGGCCAGCGCATAGGGAATGTGTTCCTCGTCGCCGCCACGGCCGCCGAACACGGCTTCCAGGTACGGCACGTAGGGATCGATGTCCGGTGCCAGCACCGCGATCTCGCGGGCCTGCAGCGGCGGGTCGAAGCGGGGGTCCTGCAGCAGGCTGCGCAGCTGGTCGTGCAGCACCTGCAGTTCGCGCAGGCGGGTGTGGCAGGCGTGCACCTGCAGGCTGGGGTCATCGCTGCGCGGTTCCTCGCGCAGCTCGCCCGAGGGCAGCGCTCGGCGGTGGAACAGGTCGCGCTGCAGGCGGTGCAGCAGGCTGTCGGCCAGCCCGCCCTCGGCCAGGGTCGGGCGGGTGTCGTCTTCGGGATCCGAGTACGCGGCGATCTCACCGGCCGGGTGCACCACTTCGTAACTGCCCAGCACGGCCATGAAGTCGCGGCCGGCCGCGCCCCAGGCTTCCAGCAGGCGGTTCTCGCCGGCGGCTTCGCCAAAGGGATCGGGTGCGCCGCTGCGCAGGCGCTCGGCCAGGGTCTGCAGGTCACCCCAGTACGACTGCACCGGGGTCGGCATATAGAAGTGCAGCTCGCCGACCCGGGCCTGGGTGGCCATCACCCGCAGCACGTCAGGCGAGATGTTCAGCGTGGCGAACGCCGACAGGCGCGGCGGCAGGCCCTGTGGTTTTGGCTTGTCCGGGCCTTCGAAACGGTCGAGGTAGTCCTGGATGCGGCGCGCGCGGTAGCCGCGTCCTGCGGAAATGGCCCGCCACAGGATCGCCTGCGGGTCGGCCGGGTCGGCGCCGGCATCCCAGCGCAGCAGCCAGTCGCGGCGCCAGGCCTGGTACTTCTCGAACACCGAGGCCAGTTCACCGGCCAGCGCCCACGGCTTCAGGGCGTCAACCCCGGCAAGATAGGCCTGCAGCGCACGCATCGGTGGCTGCGCCAGCAGCACGGGGTCGCGCAGCGCCTGGTACAGCTTCCAGTGCAGGCCGGCGGCGTCCAGGTCGTCGGTTTCGCCATCGACATTGGCGTTGAGCGCTCGCGCGACGAACTCACCCGGGGTGAGGAACTCGAGGTTGGCGGCGACCCCGTACTCGGCCGCCAGTGTCGCCTGCAGCCAGCGACGCATCGCCACCTGCGGGATCAGCACCACCTCCGGCGCCAGCAGCGGCTGCCCCGGCACCGGAGTGCGCACGTTTCGGGCCAGCAGGGCGGCCAGCACGTCCAACGAGTTGGAGTGATAGAGGCGGAAGTCGCTGAACGGGTCGGTCATCGTGCACAGTGTGCAGGACGCCCGGCAGTATTCAATGGTGACGCACGTCACTGGGGCGCGCAGCGAGCGCTGCGATGGATTGTTCCGGCGCCGCCGGAAATTGTCCCGGCCTGCCGGTGGCCGCGACGTGCCACAATACTGGACCGTCCAGTCTGCTTATGTTCAGCCGGCTGACCCCACCCTTCGATGTCTAAAAAACGTTAATGGTGCCCATGTCGGCTTCCGCCTCCAGTCTGGTGCAGTTGTCCAACGTCCGCATCGACCGGAGCGGACGCACGATCCTGCGCGACGTTTCCCTGCAGGTTCCGCAGGGCAGCATCACTGCCGTGCTGGGCCCGTCCGGCAGCGGCAAGTCGACCCTGCTGGCCGCGCTGACCGGCGAACTGCGCCCGGTCGCCGGCGAGGTCACCCTGTTCGGCAAGCCGATCCCGCATGACAGCGGCGCGCTGCTGGAAATGCGCAAGAGCGTGGGCGTGCTGCTGCAGGGCAATGGCCTGCTGACCGACCTCACCGTGGCCGAGAACGTCGCCCTGCCCCTGCGCACCCATACCCGCCTGCCGGCGGCGGTGCTGCGCCGGCTGGTGCAGATGAAGCTGCACGCGGTGGGCCTGCTGGCCGCCGCCGATGCCTGGCCGCGCGAGCTGTCCGGCGGCATGGCGCGTCGCGTGGCTCTGGCCCGCGCGCTGGCCCTGGACCCGCCGCTGATGATCTACGACGAGCCGCTGACCGGGCTGGACCCGATCGCCTCGGGGGTCATCATGAGCCTGATCCAGCGCCTCAACCACAGCCTGGGCCTGACCAGCATCATCGTCAGCCACCACGTGCACGAGACCCTGCCGATCTGCGACCAGGTGATCGCCATTGCCAATGGCGGCATCGTGTTCCAGGGCACGCCCGAAGCGCTGCAGTCCAGCCAGGACCCGCTGCTGCGGCAGTTCCTGCACGGCCAGCCTGATGGCCCCATTCCGTTCGATGCCGCGCCGCGCGCGAGGGTTGCCTGATGCCGTTCGTGCAAGCCACCCGTTCGCTGGGCCGCGCCGGCCTGTTCTCGCTGACCGTGCTGCGCGGTTCGCTGCCCACGCGTGATTTCCTCGCCGAGCTGACCCGCGAGATCTACAAGATCGGCGCGCGCTCGCTGCCGATCATCGCCGTCGGCGGTGCCTTCGTCGGCCTGGTGCTGACCCTGCAGGGCTACCGCACGCTGACCACCTTCGGTGCGGCCGACGCGCTGTCGACCCTGCTCGGCCTGTCGCTGTACCGCGAACTGGCGCCGGTGCTGACCGCGCTGCTGTTCATCGGCCGCGCCGGCAGCTCGATCGCCGCCGAACTGGGCCTGATGCGTGCCACCGACCAGATCAAGGCGCTGGAGCTGATGGCCATCGACCCGGTGGCCAAGGCGGTGGCCCCGCGCTTCTGGGCGGCGGTGCTGACCGTGCCGCTGCTGACCGGCATCTTCTGTTCGCTGGCCATCAGTGCCAGCTACTTCGAAGCGGTGCACGTGCTGGGCCTGGACAATGGCGTGTTCTGGTCGGCGCTGCGCAACAGCGTGGACTTCTGGGATGACTTCGGCGTGGCGATGCTGAAGTCGGCGATCTTCGGCGGCACCGCCGCGCTGGTCGCGTCCTACGTCGGTTTCCACGCCGAGCCGACCATCGAAGGTACTTCGGTGGCCACCACCCGTGCGGTGGTCAACGCCTCGCTGCTGGTGCTGATGTTCAACTTCGTGCTGTCGGCAATGTTGTTCACCTAACCCCTCCTCCGGCGGTGCGCAGGGCGCGCGGCCACCACGACTCGATCAGGTAATCCACATGGCCATACGCGGTCCCAGACTCGAATTCTCCGTCGGCGCATTCCTGCTGCTGGCCCTGGCATCGCTGATGGTGCTGGCCGTGGCCTCGACCAACCAGCGCTGGAGCTGGGGCGGCCAGGGCTATGAGCTGAAGGCGCGCTTCTCCCAGGTCGGCCAGCTGCGCAAGCAGGCGCCGGTGAAGATCGGCGGCGTCACCGTCGGCCAGGTCGCCTCGATCGAACTGGACCCGGTGAAGTTCGAATCGATCGTGACCCTGCGCATGGACAGCAAGGTCAAGGACCTGCCGGCCGATACCTCCGCCGGCATCTTCACCAGCGGTTTGCTCGGCGAGAGCTATATCGGTCTGCAGCCCGGTGGTGATCCGGAAGTACTGAAGCCCGGTGAGGAGATCGTCTTCACCCAGCCGGCGGTGGACCTGCTGCAGCTGGTCGGCAAGTACATGTTCAGTGGCAGCGCCGGTGGCGCTGGCCAGAAACCCAACGATGGCGAGCAGTCGCCTGCAACGGAACCGCAACCATGAAGATGAAACTGATCCCGGCCCTGCTGGCCTCGTCGCTGCTGCTGGCTTCCCCGTTCCTGGCCCAGGCGCAGTCCACCGCCCCCGCCGTGACCGCCCCGCAGGGCCAGGCCGGCAAGGTGGTCATCGACGCCAGCAGCCGCATCATGTCGACCCTGCAGCAGCGCCGCGCTGAGTTCACCAGCAACCCGGCCAGCCTGCGCAGCTACATCGACAGCGAACTGACCCGCACCTTCGACCGCGACTATGCCGCGCGCCTGGTGCTGGGCACGCACGCCCGCGGCGCCTCCGACGCCGACATCAAGCTGTTTGCCGATGCGATGGCCGACAGCCTGATGCAGCGCTACGGCTCGACCCTGCTGAACATCCAGGGCAAGCCGAGCTTCCGCCTGAAGGGCGAGAGCCCGCTGCCGGGCAACCGCGGCGTGCGCGTGGCCACCGAACTGGTGCGTGCCGGCAACGAGCCGACCCCGGTCGAGTACTGGATGCGCAACGTCAACGGCCAGTGGAAGATCTTCGACGTCAACATCGAAGGCATCTCCTACGTGCAGACCTTCCGCAACCAGTTCGATGCCCCGCTGCGCCAGAAGGGCATCAAGCAGGTGGCCAGCGAACTGCGCAGCGGCAGCATGCAGGCCGGACCGGCCGGCAATGGCAAGTAAGCCACTGGCGCTGCTGGAAGGCGACACCCTGCGCCTGCGCGGGGTGCTCGACCGTGCCGCGGTGATCGCCCTGTGGCCGCAGCTGCAGGCGTTGCCGGCAAAGCTGGCACGGCTGGAACTGGGCGAGGTCGAGCGCGTGGACAGCGCCGGCCTGGCGCTGCTGGCCGAACTGGCCGCGCGTGCCCGCACCCAGGGCCACCCGCTGTCGATTTCCGGCACCCCTGCCGGTTTCAACGAACTGAGCGCAGCCTACCGGCTGTCGCCCGATCTGGATTTCAATGCACCTTCTGCTGCGAGCTGACATGAACGTCGTACGCGCGTTTCCCCTGATGATCCTGGCCCTGGCGCTCAGCGCCTGTGCCGGCAAGCCCGCGCGCAGCGATGCGCCGGTGGCCGACACCGTGGTTCCGGCCAGCGCACCGGCCGATGCACCTGCTGCCGATGCCGGCACGGTTGACGCGGCACCGGCGGCCGCCATGGACGACGCGACGGCCACGCCGCCACCGGCCACGAATGCCGGAACCGATGCCGAAACCGATGCCGCCACGGCCGCGGCCGCCGCTGCGCCCGGTGGCGACGACGATTTCGACGCGCTGTACGGCAACGCCGGCACCGCTGCCACCACCGCTGCCTACGACCCATGGGAGCCGCTGAACCGCCGCGTGCACCGCTTCAACGTGGGCGTGGACAACGTGATCGCGCGTCCGCTGGCCACCGCCTATACCCACGTCGTGCCGCGCTTCGCGCGTACCGGCGTGAGCAACTTCTTCAGCAACATCCGTTCGCCGGTCACCATCGTCAACCAGCTGCTGCAGGGCCGCCCGGCTGATGCGTGGGATACCTTCGGCCGCTTCCTGATGAACTCGACGCTGGGCATCGGTGGCCTGTTCGATCCGGCCAGCAAGGCGATGGTGCCCAACCGCCGCGAGGACTTCGGGCAGACCCTGGGTGCCTGGGGCTGGCGCCGTTCGCGTTACGTGGAACTGCCGTTCTTCGGCCCGCGTACCGTGCGCGATGTGTTCGGCCTGGCCGGTGACATGCCGCTGTCGCCGATGCGCACGATCGAGGAAGACAAGATCCGCATCGGCCTGCAGGGCCTGCAGCTGGTCGATACCCGCGCGCAGCTGATGGCGGTCGACGACCTGCGCAGCTCGGCGGTGGATGAGTACGCGCTGGTGCGCGATGCCTGGCTGCAGCGTCGCAACTACCAGATCGAGAACGACCTGCGCGGCAAGCGCGAGCGTGGCAGCGACGATGAGAATTCGCCGATCCCGGTGGATGCCATGCCGATGCCGAACTGGACCAACTGATCGCGTTGGTCCGCGCATTAAAAAACCCCGCCTTGGCGGGGTTTTTTTGTGCGTGGCCTGGGGTCGGAGCCCTTTCCCCTGGGAAAGGGATCCGACCCCATGCGATCAGGCGGCCAGTGCGGCGTCGATCGCCTCGCGCAGGCGCGCGTCATCGGCGGCCACGTCCGGGGCGAAGCGTGCGACCACCTTGCCATCGCGGCCGACGAGGAACTTCTCGAAGTTCCACAGCACTGCCGGTGCAGCGTGGATCGGGATCTCCTTGCTGGCCAGGCGCTCGCGCAGCGGGCCTTCGCCGATCGCCTGCGGCTGGGCAGCGGTCAGCTGCTGGTACAGCGGGTGGGTGTCTTCACCGGCCACGCTGATCTTGGCGAACATCGGGAAGGTCACGTCGTAGGTCAGCTGGCAGAACTGCTGGATTTCCGCCTCGCTGCCCGGCTCCTGGCCGAGGAAGTTGTTGGCCGGGAAACCCAGCACTTCCAGGCCCTGTGCCTGCTTTTCCGCGTACAGCGCCTGCAGGCCTTCGTACTGCGGGGTCAGGCCGCACTTGGAGGCGACGTTCACCACCAGCAGGACCTTGCCCTGGTAATCGCCCAGGGTGGACGGCTGGCCGTCGATGGTGGTGAGGGAAATGTCCTGGATCGGGGTGCTCACGCGGGGGCTCCGGCTATGCCGTGGAAAGGTCCACCAGCATAGCGCTGTGCGTATGCGCCAGGTGCGTTCAGTCGACGCAGATCGTGCCCTGTGCCTTGCCGTCTTCGATGCGCTGGCGGCAGCCGAAGTTCTGGCTGACATCACGCTGGCAGGTGCCCGTTGCCACCACGCCCGCCTCGGGTTCACCCGTGGCCAGGCACTGGCCGCTACAGTCGCGCTTGCTGCTGCAGGCCTTGCCGGCATCGGCATAGGGAATCACGCACTGCATGCGCTGCAGGCGGCCCAGCGGCTGCAGAGTGCCGCCGGCGGCGCGGCAATCCACGTCGCGCGCTTCCTGGTAGGCCTCGGTGGCTTCCGGTGTGTCAGGGGCGGCCGGTTGTGCGGTCGTATCGGCGGCCGGCGGCGTGCTGCTGCAGGCCGCCAACAGGGCGGCCAGGGCCAGGCTGGCAAGGAAGCGAAGGCGCATGGTCGGACCTGCAGGCGGTGATCGAGGCCGCCAGCATACGCATTGCGTGGTGCAGGTAGTGTGTCAGTGCACTCAGGTCTCTTCGCCCTCGCTGGCCTCGTCCTCACCGCCCTCTTCCTCGGCTTCCCCGAGGTCGCCCAGCAGCTGCTGCACCTGTTCGTTGGCAAGGGTCTCCACGCCACGCAGGCGACGTTCGATGGTGCGCGTCTTGCGGCTGGCCGCGCCGATGCTGCGGCCGACCGTGGTGATCTGCTTCTCGGCCTTCTCCAGGATGCCGGCGAACTTGCCGAACTCGCTCTTCACCGCACCCAGCAGGCTCCACACTTCGCTGGAACGCTTCTCGATGGCCAGCGTGCGGAAGCCCATCTGCAGGCTGTTGAGCAGCGCGGTGATGGTGGTCGGGCCCGCGACCACCACGCGGTGGTCGCGCTGCAGCAGGTCGACCAGGCCGGGCCGGCGGATGATCTCGGCGTACAGGCCTTCGGTGGGCAGGAACATCACCGCGAAATCGGTGGTGTGCGGCGGCACGATGTACTTCTCGCTGATCGACTTGGCCTGCACCTTCACCGCGCGCTCCAGCTGCACGCCCTGGATGCGCACCAGCTCGGCGTCACCTTGGTCCTGCGCGTCCAGCAGGCGCTCATAGTCCTCGCGCGGGAACTTGGAATCGATCGGCAGCCACACCGGCGCGTCGTCGCCGCGGCCGGGCAGGCGTACCGCGATGTCGACCATCTCGTTGCTGTCCGGGCGCACCTTCACCGCGCGCGCGTACTGCTCCTGGATCAGGGTCTGCTCGAGGATGTTCTCCAGCTGCACTTCACCCCAGCTGCCGCGCGTCTTGACGTTGGTCAGCACGCGCTTGAGGTCGCCCACGCCGGTGGCCAGCTGCTGCATCTCGCCCAGCCCGCGCTGCACCTGTTCCAGGCGCTCGGAGACCAGCTTGAACGACTGGCCCAGGCGCGTTTCCAGCGTGGTCTGCAGCTTCTCGTCCACGGTCACGCGCATCTGTTCCAGCTTCTGCGCGTTGTCGCTCTGCAGCGCGCGCAGCTGTTCTTCCAGGGTCGTGCGCATCTCGGCGATGCGTTGTTCGTTGCGCTGGGTCAGTTCCTGCAGGCGCAGGCCCAGGCTTTCGGTCAGCCGCTGCTGCGACTGCGCCCCTTCCTCGCGGCCCTTGCGGGCATCGTCCACCAGGGTCTGGCGCAGCGCGCCCAGCTGGGTGTCGGTACGCGTGGTCAGTTCCTGCAGCTGTTGGCCGAAGGCGTGGATGCGCGCCTCCTGCTGCTGGCCGAACACTTCCAGCTGCGCGCGCAGTTCCTGCAGGCGCTGGCCCATCAATGCACCGCTGCGCTGCTGGCTCTCGGCCGCTTCGGCGCGCGCCTTGCGTGCATCTTCGCCAAGCGCTTCGCGCAGCAGGTCCAGGCGCTGGTCGGTGCGGGTGGACAGGTCGGTCAGCGCGCGGGCGAAGCCGTCCAGCTGTTCGCGCAGTTCGCTGCGGCCGGCCCGCGCCTCCTCGCGCACCGCCTGTTCCAGGCGGTCGTGGGGCGGGCGGCGCAGCAGGGCGATCAGCTGCAGGACGAGGACGGCCAGCAGGAGGCCGCCGATGAGCAGGAATTCGGTTTGCATTCCACCAGTGTAGGCTGGCCCCGTCTCAAACGCTGCGTCTGACCATGCTCGAACTGTACGGAAAGCCGACCTCGATCAACGTGCGCAAGGTGCTGTGGCTGTGCGCCGGGCTGGACCTGGCGGTGCAGCACCACGCCGCCCCCGATGCGGACCTGCTGCGCGGGCTGAACCCGAACGCACAGGTGCCGGTGCTGTGCGAGGGCGACTTCGTGCTGTGGGAGTCCAACAGCATCTGCCGCTACCTGGCCACGCGCGCCGGCCGGCACGATCTGCTGCCGGCCGAGCCGCAGGCGCGGGCGCGGGTGGAGCAGTGGATGGACTGGCAGGCGACCGATCTGAACACGGCGTGGCGCCATGTGTTCATGGCGCGCGTGCGCGGGCATGCGGATTACCCGGACGATGCGCGGGCGGAGGCGAGCCTGGCGCAGTGGAACCGGCTGATGGCAATGCTGGATGCGCAGCTGGCGCTCCACGCGTACGTGGCCGGCGATGACTTCACCCTGGCTGACATCGTGCTGGGGCTGTCGACGCAGCGCTGGCGCAGCACGCCGGGCGGCAAGCCGGTGCTGGCGAATGTCGACGCGTGGTTCGAGCGGTTGCGGCGGCAGCCGGGGTTTGCGGCACACGTCGACAACGGGGTTGCCTGAGGGGTGGGGTCTTTTTGCAGGGCTTGCAGCCCTGCACCTGCTCAATGCAACGGCAACGGCAACTGCAAAAGCTGGGTATCCGTGGGATGGCGGGGTGGGGGGGGGGGTGGGGGGGGGGGCGCGCGCCGCCCCGCCGGGGGGTGGGGGGGGCGCCCGCGCGCCAGACGGCCCCCCCCCCCCGCCCCCACCCCCGCCACCACCCCCCCCCCGACCAAGCGCAGGGTTTTGCATTTCGCGACCAGCCACGAGGGGCTCAGCCGTTGGCCTGGATCCTTACCAGCCTTCCAGCACGATCTTGCCCTTCGCGCGATTGCTCTCCACCAGCGCGTGCGCGCGCCGCAGGTTGGCGGCATTGATGCGCCCGAAGTGCTCGCCCAGCGTGGTCTGCAGCACGCCGGCGTCGATCAGCTCGGCCACGCGGTTCAGCAGGTCGTGCTGGCGCTGCATGTCGGCGGTCTTGAACAGCGGGCGGGTGAACATCAGTTCCCAGTGCAGTGACAGCGCCTTGCGCTTGAGCGCCATCACGTCCAGCTGGCCGGGGTCGTCGATCAGGCCCAGCTGGCCCTGCGGCGCCAACACCTCCACGATCTGTGGGTAGTGCTGGTCGGTGTGGGTCAGGCTGGCCACGTGCTCGACCTGCGGGATGCCCAGCCGGGCCAGGCCTTCGGTCAGGGGCAGGCTGTGGTCGATCACGTGGTGTGCGCCCATCGCATAGACCCAGTCCTGGGTGTCCGGGCGCGAGGCGGTGCCGATCACGGTCAGCTTGGTCAGCGTGCGTGCCAGCTGCACCAGGATCGAGCCGACGCCGCCGGCCGCACCGATCACCAGCAGGGTCTGCCCTTCACCGCCGCCCTCGGCGATGCGCAGGCGGTCGAACAGCAGTTCCCAGGCGGTGATCGCGGTCAGCGGCAGGGCCACGGCGGCGGCATCGTCGAGGCTGGCCGGCTTGCGGCCGACGCTGCGCTCGTCCACCAGCTGGTACTCGGCATTGCTGCCCGGGCGGTCGATCACGCCGGCGTAGTAGACCGCGTCGCCGGGCTGGAACAGGGTCACCTCGCTGCCCACCGCATCGACCACGCCCACCGCATCCCAGCCCAGCACGCGCGGGCCTTCGGTGGCGGCGTTGCGGCGCACCTTGGTATCCACCGGGTTCACCGCCACGGCGCGCACCGCCACCCGCAGGTCGCGCGGGCCCGGCTGCGGCAGGTCCAGGTCGATGTCGATCAGGGCCTGCGGGTCATCGATCGGCAGGCCGGCGTGGGTGTAGGCAATGGCGCGCATGGCAGCGGTCCAGGGGGGAAAGGAATCCACAGCGTGCGCCGCGCGCGGCCCCCCGGAAAGGCGCAGAATCGGTCAGCACTTTCACTCCGGCAATGAAAATGATCCGTTTCGACGATCTGCAGCTGTTCGTCCGCACCGCCGCACTGGGCAGCTTCTCGCAGGCCGCACGCGAGGCCGACCTGCTGCCCGGCCAGGTGGCCGCCGCGGTGGCACGGCTGGAACGCGAGCTGGACCTGCGCCTGTTCGTGCGCACCACCCGCAGCCTGCGCCTGACCGGCGAGGGCGCGCTGTACCTGCCCTACGCGCAGGATGTGCTGGCGACCCTGCGCGAAGGCCAGGCCCGCGTGCAGGGCGAAGACGCCGACCTGCACGGCACGCTGCAGCTGTCGGCGCCGTCGGATTTCGGCCGCAACCTGCTGCTGCCGTGGCTGGCCTCGTTCCGCGCCGCGCACCCGCGGCTGCGGCTCCACCTGCGCCTGTCCGACGAGGTGGCCGACGTGTTCCGCGACCCGGTGGACGTGGCGATCCGCCTGGGCCACTTCGACGATGCCAGCTACGTGGCCCTGCCGCTGCTGGAGGGCAACCGTCGCGTGCTGGCGGCGTCGCCCGCCTACCTGCAGCGGCGCGGCGTACCAGCGCGGCTGGAGGACCTGCGCGAGCACGACTGCCTGGCCTACCAGCTGGGCGGACGCACCCACGACCGCTGGGCGTTCGAGGTCGAGGGACGGCGCGTGGTGGTGCCGGTGCGCGGCCCGCTGGTCTGCGACGATGCCGACGTGGTGCGGCGCTGGGCGGTGGCCGGTGAAGGCATCACCTACAAATCCTGGCTGGACGTGCGCGAGGACGTGCAGGCCGGGCGCCTGCAGGTGCTGCTGGACGGCATCGGCAGCCACATCCCGCTGCAGCTGGTGTGCCCGCACCGCAAGCAGTTCTCGCCGGCGGTGCGGCAACTGCACGCGCAGCTGCGCGATCACCTGCAACCGCTGCTGTCCGGCCTGCCCGGTGGCGAGGGCGGCCCCCTGTCGCCGGCCGCGGCGGTGGCCGACAATGGCGCCCCCCCGCAACAACAATGAGCCATGCCATGCCGTGGATGGGCATCCAGGACCTGTGGACGTTCCTGCTCGCCGTGCTGGTGTTCCTCGCCCTGCCCGGGCCCGGCACCTTCACCCTGCTTACCGCCACCGGCCGCGGCGGCGTGCGCGGCGGCTACACCGCGCTGGCCGGCCTGCTGCTCGGTGACCAGATCCTGATGTGGCTGGCACTGGCCGGCGTGGCCGCGCTGCTGAAAGCCAACCCGCTGGTCTTCCACGCCGTGCAGTACCTCGGCGCGGCCTATCTGGTGTGGGTGGGCATCAGCCTGCTGCGCACGCCGAAGACCGAGGGCGGCGATGCCGGCCCGATCCGCATGCAGCCCGGCCGCTACTTCCAGCAGGCGATCCTGGTCAGCCTGCTCAACCCGAAGGCGATCCTGTTCTACATGGCCTTCCTGCCGCTGTTCATCGACCCGAAGGCGCACCACGGCATCGCGACCTTCGCGGCGCTGGCCGGCATCATCTTCGTGGTCAGCGTGGCCTACTGCTCGCTGCTGATCGGTGCGGGCAACCTGGCCCGTCGCCATCTCATCCAGCATCCGCGCATCAGCACCGTGCTGCGCCGCGTGGCCGGCCTGTTCCTGGTCGGCTTCGGCATCCGCCTGGGGTTGAACGGATGATCCGGCGGCTGGCAGTGCTGGTGTTTGCCGTGCTGCTGGCCGACACCGCGGCGGCGGCAACAGCGCAGGACCATCGCTGCCTGACCGGCGGCCGCAACGACAGCCTGCACCTGCTGTGGCGCTGGCTCGACGATGGCAGCGCCGATGTGCAGTACGCCGGCCAGCGCGGTCGCCTGCCGGTGCAGCGGGTCTCGCAGGAAACGACGGTGCTGGACGAAGACCGCCCCTCCCAGTTCGACAGCGTGTGGGAAGAACGCATCGAGGGCCGCCGCAACGGGCGCTACTACCTGACCACGCAGGGCGCGCGCGTCTATGGGTTCAGCTACGAACGCGCGCGCGATGGGCGCCGCACCGAATTCAATGAAGACGTCGAGGCGTGGCAGGAAGACGGCTGCCATTGGCCGGAAGGCGTGGTCTCGCGCGTGGTCGATTGAGGGTGCCAACCCAGGTTGGCCTCTACTGGTCGTGCATGTCCGCGCGCAGGTGGTCGATGAACACCCGCAGCTTGGGCGCCATCTGCTCGCGCGCCGGGTAGTACAGGTGGAAACCGGGAAACGGCGGTTGCCAGTCCTGCAGCACGCTCTGCAGTCGCCCGGCGGCGATGTCGTCGGCCATCAGCGAAGCGAAGCCCTGGGCCATGCCCAGCCCGGCAAGCACGGCACGATGGGCGACGCCGGCATCGTTGAACACCAGCCGCCCGCTCACTTCCACGTCCAGCTCGTGGCCCTCGCGGCTGAATTCCCAGGGCATCAGCCGGCCGTTGGCCAGGCGGTGCACGATGCAGGCGTGGCCCTGCAGGTCATGCGGAGTCTGTGGCACGCCATGGCGCTCGAAGTAGGCCGGCGTCGCCACCACCACCTGCCGCTCGGGCGGCCCGACCGGCACCGCGATCATCCCCTGGGCCAGTGATTCGCCCAGGCGGATGCCGGCGTCGAAGCCCTCGCCCACCAGATCGGTCAGGGCCGCGTCGACGCACAGTTCCACCTGCACCTGCGGGTAGCGCGCCAGGAAATCGGGCAGCCGCGGCAGCACCATGCGGTCGGCGACGATGCGTGGCAGGGTCACCCGCAGCCGCCCGGCCGGCACCGAGCGCGCGCTGTCCAGTTCGGCGAAGGCCTGGTCGATCTGGTCGAGGCCGCCCCGCACCCGCTGCAGGAAACGCGCGCCGTGTTCGGTCAGGCCCACCCGCCGCGTGGTCCGCTGCAGCAGGCGCACGCCCATCCGTGCTTCCAGCGCGCGCACGCTCTGCGACAGCGCCGAGGTCGACACGCCCAGCGCATCGGCAGCGCGGGTGAAGCTGGCATGTTCGGCCACGTGGACGAAGGCGACCACGGCCGTCAGCGGGGCAGAGGCATCCATTGTGAAGCCAGCCTTCAAGGTGAGTCAGGTTGCACGCAGTTTATCCACATGATCGACAGGAGGAAGCTAAGCCCCACGCCGCCGCCCATCCGGGCGAGGTGCTTCCCCCAAGGAGATCCGCATGAAGACCCGTACCCTCGGCCCCGCCGGCCCTACCGTGTCCGCCCTCGGCCTGGGCTGCATGGGCATGAGCGCCTACTACGGCGGCCGCAGCAGTGAGGAGGACGCCATTGCCGTCATCCAGCACGCGCTGGACCGTGGCCTGACCCTGCTCGACACCGCCGATGTGTATGGCCCGCACACCAACGAAGTGCTGGTCGGCCGCGCGATCGCCGGCCGCCGCAACCAGGTGTTCCTGGCCAGCAAGTTCGGCATCGGCCTAGACCCTTCCGACCCGCAGGCGCGGCAGGTCAACGGCCACCCGGACTATGTGCAGGCCGCCTGCGAGGCCAGCCTGCGCCGCCTGGGCGTGGACCACATCGACCTGTACTACCAGCACCGCGTCGACCCGACCGTGCCGATCGAGGACACCGTGGGTGCGATGGCGCGCCTGGTGGAACAGGGCAAGGTGCGCTGGCTGGGCCTGTCCGAAGCCTCGGCAGCCACCCTGCGCCGGGCGCATGCGGTGCACCCGATCACCGCCGTGCAGAGCGAGTACTCGCTGTGGTCGCGCGAGCCGGAACAGAACGGGGTGCTGGCCACCACGGCGGAACTGGGCATCGGCTTCGTGCCGTATTCGCCGCTGGGCCGTGGCTTCCTGACCGGTGCCATCCGTAGCCCGGATGATTTCGAGGCCGACGATTACCGGCGTACCTCGCCGCGCTTCGAAGGCGCGAACTTCCAGCGCAACCTGGCGCTGGTGGACACCGTGCAGGCGCTGGCCGCCGAACGCGGCATTGCCGCCTCGCAGCTGGCCCTGGCCTGGGTGCTGTCGCGTGGCGAGCACATCGTGCCGATTCCGGGCACCACGCGGCAGGCACGGCTGGACGAGAACCTCGGTGCGCTGCAGGTGCAGCTGGACGCCGCCACGCTGGACGCGCTGGATGCGGCCTTCCCGCTGAATGCCGCGGCCGGCGAGCGCTATTCGGTCAGTGGCATGGCCAACATCGAGTCGTAGCCGCCGGATTGTGCCGATTCCGGCAGCCTGGTCGGGGCGCAGCGCGCGCCCCGACGGGTATGACCCTCGCCAGTGGTAATGCTGCGCTGCGTTCGGTCACACTCGGGAACTTGTCGTTCCAAGTCATCCCCTTCCGAGGCCTGCATGTCCCTGCTCCGGCGCAAGTCGCTAGATTCCGTCACTGTCCATGAAGCCGGTCGGCGCCTGGTGCCGACCCTCAGCTGGCCGCACCTGATCGCCCTGGGCATCGGTGCCATCGTCGGCACCGGCATCTACACGCTCATCGGCGTCGGCGCCAACCTGGCCGGTCCTGCAGTGCTGATCTCCTTCGCCATCGCCGGTGCGGTCTGCGCCTGCGCGGCGCTGTCCTATGCCGAGCTGTCGACGATGATGCCGGCCGCCGGCAGCGCCTACACCTACAGCTACAGCGCGCTGGGCGAGGTGTTCGCCTGGGTGGTGGGCTGGAGCCTGATCCTCGAATACTCGCTGGTGGTCAGTACGGTCGCGGTCGGTTGGTCCGGCTACTTCGTCGGCTTCCTCGAATGGGCGCATACGCAGTTCGGCTGGAACATCACCCTGCCAGCCGCGCTCGCTGCGGGCCCGCATGTCGCTGGTGGCTTCATCAACCTGCCGGCGATCGTCATCACCTGGCTGGTCGCGCTGATGCTGATGGCCGGCACCAAGGAAAGCGCCACGCTCAACGCCATCCTGGTGGTGTTCAAGCTGATCGCGCTGGCGATCTTCGTGGCCGTGGCCCTGCCCGCCTTCGACAGCGCCAACCTGCAGCCGTTCATGCCATACGGCTTCGCCAAATCGATGGGCCCCGATGGCGTCGAGCATGGCGTGATGGCGGCGGCGGCAATCATCTTCTTCGCCTTCTACGGCTTCGATGCGATCTCCACTGCTGCCGAAGAAACCAAGAACCCGGGCCGTGACCTGTCCATCGGCATCATCGGTTCGATGATCGGCTGCACCATCGTCTACGTGCTGGTGGCGCTGGCCGCCGTGGGTGCGATGAGCTACGCGGTGTTCGGCCACAGCGCCGAGCCGCTCGCCCTGATCATGCGCCAGCTCGGCCATCCGACCGCCGCCATGGTGATCGGCGTGATCGCGATCATCGCCCTGCCGACCGTGCTGCTGGCCTTCCTGTACGGGCAGAGCCGCATCTTCTTCGTGATGAGCCGCGACGGCCTGCTGCCGCGTGGCCTGTCCAAGGTCAACGCACGCACCGGCACGCCGGTGGCGACCACGCTGTTCACCGCGGTGGTGGTGTCGGCACTGGCCGGCGTGGCGCGCCTGGACGAGATCGCCGCACTGGCCAACGCCGGTACCCTGGCCGCGTTCACCGCGGTGGGCATCTGCCTGGTGGTGCTGCGCCTGCGCGAACCGGACCGTGCACGTACCTTCCGCACGCCGCTGGCCTTCGTGGTCGGGCCGCTGGCCGCGCTGGGCTGCATCTACCTGTTCATCAGCCTGCCGCACACCACCCAGCTGTACTTCCTGGTGTGGAACGTGGTCGGCCTGGTGCTGTACTTCCTGTACAGCCGCCGCAATGCGGTGATCGCGAAATAAACGCATCACCGGGTATGCCGGCCAGCGGCCGGCACTACCGCTTTGGCATCACGGGTAGTGCCGGCCGCTAGCCGGCATTTCCGCAGGGCGGTCAGCCGCCCTGCTTTGCCGCGTAATCCTGCGCCTGGCGCATCACCCGCAGCAGGTTGCCGCCCCAGATGCCGGCAATCTGCTGTTCGCTATAGCCCTTGCGCAGCAGCCACGCAGTGATCTTCGGTAGCTGGCTGACATCGGGCAGGTCGCTCAGGCCGCCGCCGCCATCCCAGTCCAGGCCGATGCCCACGTGCTCGGGGCCGACCACCTTGAGGATGTGCTCGAAGTGGGCGAAGAAGTCGTCCAGGCTGGCGTGGCGCATCGGGTGTTCGTGGTCCAGCGCCTGCTCGGCCTGGTGCAGGGCAACGCCCTGGGCGATGGTCATGCCTTCCCAGCCGCCCAGCTGCTTGCTCAGCGCTTCTTCGGCCTGCTTGCGTTCGGGCGTCTTGGCGGTATCGATCAGGTAGCCGCCATAGGCATTCACCTGGATCACACCACCGGCCTTGGCCAGCTGGCGCAGGCGCGCATCGTCGAGGTTGCGCGGGTGGTTGTAGACCGCCTTGGCCGAGCTGTGCGAGAGCACGAACGGCACCGGCATCATCGCCAGCAGGTCATCGAACACCGCATCGGACGCGTGCGACTGGTCGATGACGATGCCCAGCTTCACTGCGGCGCGCACCAGGTCCTTGCCGGCCGGGCTCAGGCCCTTCCACTCCGCACCCTTGGGGTCGGTGGCCGAATCGGCGAACTCGTTGTTGGCGAAGTGCACCGTGCTCAGCAGGCGCAGGCCGGCGCGGTGGTAGAACGAAAGCAGGCTGGGGTCTTCCACCAGCGGGCTGGCGTTTTCCATGCTGATGTAGACCACGCGCTTGCCGGCGGCCTTGATCCGCGCGGCATCATCGGCGGTCAGCGCCAGTTCGAAGCGCTCGGGGTTGGCCGCCAGCATCTGCCGGATCTCCAGCAGCCGCTGCAGGCCATGGTCGCGCTCGGCCAGGTGGGCGGCGGCGCTGCGGTCGCCCTGGTCGGTGTAGATCGCCCAGAAGCCGCCATCCAGCGCGCCCTCGACCATGCGCGGGTAATCCACCTGCGAAAGCGCGTTGTGGTCGTGCCGCTGTTCGATGTCGAAGCCGGCGCGGCCGAAGTTGGCCGGCGTGTCGAGGTGGCTGTCCAGGGTCAGCAGGCGCTGCTGCAGGGCCTTGGCGCGGGCCAGCTCCTGCGCGCTGAACTCGATGGCATGGGCGGACAGCGGCGCACTCAGCGCCAGGGCAAGCAGCAGGGACAGGCGACGCAGCGACGGCATGGGCTCTCACCGGTGAGGAGAAGAGCCCGACCATAGCGCTGTGTCCGCGCATTGGGTAGCGCCGGGCCATGCCCGGCGGATCTTCGCCGGGCATGAATTCTTTTCACGGCCCGGCGGCCAGTCTGCTGCGCATTGCGATGCGCTCAAAACAAATGGCGCCCCATTGTTCAGGTGCCGCGGCTCGACTCTACAAGTTGAAATCAATCAACCACGCGGCAGAACACGGCCTTCAGGTAGCGCGATTCCTGCACGTGGGCCATGAACGGATGGTCCGGACCGGCGCCGGCCACCTTCAGGATCTGGATCGTGCGGCCAGAGAAGTAGGCCGCGCGGCGCAGCATGTCGAGGAACTGGTCCTCGGCCACCAGGCCGGTGCAGGAGAACGTGGCGAACAGGCCGCCCGGCTTGACCACGCCCAGCGCCAGCTTGTTCATGTCCAGGTACTTCTTCAGCGCGGTGATGACCTGGTCGCGGTCGCGGGTCATCTTCGCCGGGTCCAGGATCACCACGTCGTACTGCTCGCCGCGGTTGGCGGCATCGCGCAGCCACGGGAAGATGTCGGACTGGACGAACTTCGGGCGCACGTTGTTCAGGCGCGAATTGCCCTTGGCGATCTGGATGACGTCTTCATCGATGTCGATGCCGACTACTTCCGAAGCACCACGCGCGGCCGCGTACACGGCGAAACCGCCGGTGTTGCAGCACAGGTCGAGCACGGTCTTGCCTTCCACCTGCTGGCTCAGCCACTCACGGTTCTCGCGCTGGTCGGCGAAGAAGCCGGTCTTGTGCGCACCGGCCGGGTCGGCGCGGAACTTGATGCCGTACTCGGTGATCACCGACGCTTCGGTGGTGGTGTTGCCGTGGAAGTCGAAGCTTTCCTGCTTCTGCACGTGTTCGTCGGCGAAGCTGTGGAAGCGGCAGCCCGGGAACTGTTCGCGCAGGGCGTCGTAGATCCACTCGCGGTGGCGGAACATGCCAGCGGCGAAGAATTCGACCACCACCAGGTCGTTGTAACGGTCCACCACCAGGCCGGACAGGCCGTCGCCTTCGCTGTGCACCACGCGCCAGGCGTCGGACACCGCGTCCAGCTTCAGCACGCCACGGCGCAGTTCGACCGCCTGGGCGATCTTGCGCGAGAACCAGCCGGCATCGACCGGCACGTTCGGGTCGGTTTCGAGGATGCGCACGGCGATGCGCGAGTGCCCGTTGTAGAAGCCACGGCCGATGAACTCGCCATCGATGCCGACGACGTCGACGATGGAACCGGGCTTGGGCCGGACGGTCGGCTTCTCGACCAGTTTCTGGAAGATCCACGGGTGGCTGGAGCGCCACGCGTTCTTGAGGCGGACAACGGGAAGGGGGGTATTCATCGGCCTATTGTAAACCGGCCGCCGGGGTCAGATCCCCGCAGGGGCTCTGACCCCCACCCGCCGCCCATTTGACGGCGGCCCGGCCAGGCCGCAGAATCGGCCCCAGAAGGGGAGTAGCTCCCAGACGTTGTCGCCGTCAATTCGAGCCCGCAGGCTCCGGTGCAACGGCAATCCCACCCGCGTGGGGTTGCGAGCGAGACCTTCGCCGTACTGGCGAAGCTCTGTCCCTGGATCCCCTCCCGATCCTCCGTTGCAGATCCTCGCCGTCCGGCCTGGCATTCATCTTTCCAACGGACATTCCCAATGCAGACGATCGGTAACGTGTGGTTGTGGGGCGGCTTCGCAGCGGTGGTGGTCATCGCCCTGCTGGTCGACCTCGTGTTGATGCGCCATGGTGGACCGCACAAGGTCACCTTCAAGGAGGCCCTGTGGTGGTCCATCGGCTGGGTCGCGCTGGCCCTGCTGTTCAACGCCGGCCTCTGGTACTACCTGAATGAGACCGCCGGCCAGGTCGTGGCCAACAAGGTCGGCCTCGAGTTCCTGACCGGTTATCTGGTCGAAAAGGCGCTGGCGGTCGACAACATCTTTGTCTTCCTGATGATCATGAGCTACTTCGCGGTGCCGGAAGAGCAGCGCCAGAAGGTGCTGATCATCGGCATCCTGGGTGCGATCGTGCTGCGTACGATCATGATCTTCGCCGGTAGCGTGCTGATCAGCCAGTTCCATTGGCTGCTCTACGTGTTCGGCGCCTTCCTGCTGTTCACCGGTTGGAAGATGTGGTTCGCCGCCGGCCAGGAGCCGGACCTGGAGACCAACCCGGCCCTGCGCTGGATGCGCAAGCACCTGCGCCTGCTGCCGGACTACGCCGGCAACGCGCTGAGCGTGAAGCGTGATGGCGTGCGCTGGTTCACCCCGCTGTTCGCCGTGCTGATCCTGATCGCGGTCACCGACGTGATCTTCGCCGTGGACAGCATCCCGGCGATCTTCGCGATCACCACTGACCCGTTCATCGTGCTCACCTCCAACGTGTTCGCGGTGCTGGGCCTGCGCGCGATGTTCTTCCTGCTGGCCGGCATGGCCGACCGCTTCCACCTGCTGCCGTACGGCCTGGCACTGGTGTTGGGCTTCATCGGCATCAAGATGATGATCATCGACCTGTTCAAGATCCCGACCCCGGTCTCGCTGGGCGTGGTCGCGGTGATCATCGCCGCCACCGTGGTGCTGAGCCTGAAGTACCCGCCGAAGGAAGGCGAAGGCCAGGCCTGAGCCTGATCCATTGAACGGCGCGGCCGGTGGGATTGTCCCGCCGGCCGCCTCCACTCTCCCGTTACGGTGGCCTTGGTTTCGCGCCGGCCACCGCCATTGCTGAGGTATGGACAACAACACGCCCCTGCCCGCCGGTGACGTGCCGGCCCCCCGCAACGACCGCATGCGCATCCTGCGGGCGTTCAATGTCAGCCTGGCCGCCGTGCTGGTGCTGCTGGCCGTGTTCGCCCTGCAGGGCAGCTTCGACTGGCGGCCGTGGGCGGTCGCGCCGCTGGAGGCCAAGGGCCTGCTGGGGCTGATCGGCGGACCGATGCTGCATGCCTCGGTCGAACACATCGCCGCCAATGGCTTTGCGATCCTGATCCTCGGCACCCTGGCCGGCAGCGTTTACCCGAAGGCGACCGTGCGAGCCCTGCCCCTGCTGTGGCTGGGCTCGGGCATCGGCGCGTGGATGCTGGGCAACCCCGGCAGCGTGCACCTGGGGGCCAGCGGCGTGACCCACGGCCTGATGTTCCTGCTGGCCAGCCTGGGCCTGCTGCGCCGTGACCGCGCGGCGATCGCCACCGGCCTGATCGGCATGCTGTTCTACGGCGGCATGCTGATGACCATCCTGCCGCATGCCGACGGCGTGTCCTGGCAGTCGCACATGGGCGGTGCCTTCGCCGGCATCATCGCCGCGCTGCTGTTCCGCAACGCCGACCCGATGACGCCGCGCCCGCATTACAGCTGGGAGGACGAGGAAGACGAGGTCGAGGCACTGGCCGACGACGAGCTCGAGCCGCCCTCGCCGCGCCGCGTGCCGGTGCTGTGGCAGCCGCGCGAGGGGCAGGATTACGTGGTGATCCCGTTCCGCCGGCCGGAAGACCCGCGCGGTTGAAGCAACACGTCGGGGTCGGATCCCCGAAGGGGCTCTGACCCCAAACCGGATGCCGGCCAGCGGCCGGCACTACCGGATTCTCAATTGCCCGCGGCGCCCATGCCATCCACCGCCTGCCGGCCCAGCGCCGGGTCATCGGTGAAGAACGCATCGATGCCGGTGGCCAGGTAGGCGCGCATCTCGGCGATCGAGCCTTCCGGGTTGCGCGCGCTGTCGGCGCCCTTGCGCAGGTTGCTGGCCTGGAAGTGGTTTTCCGGGCGGAAGGTGTACGGGATCACCATCAGGCCGGCCGCATGCGCATCGCGCACCAGCGCGGTCGGCGTGCCCAGCGCACCGTTGGCGTCCAGCGGGATGATCGAGCGCAGCTCCGGGCCGATGCCATCGGCGTAGCTGGCGATGTCCTTCAGCCCGGCCGGGGTCATCATCTGCGCATAGCTGAGCGTGCCACCGGCCTTGGCGACATCGGCCGGGCGGGCATCGCCCTTCCACAGCAGCTGCAGCAGGCGGATGTTGCTGCCACGGCCGATCTTGCCGCGCAGGTAGCGCAGGTTGGCGGTCTCGAACGACTGGATCGTCACCGGCGCGACGGCGGTGTAGGCGTTGCCGCGCAGCGCGGCCAGCACCTTGTCCTCCATCGGCAGGCCGATGGACTGGAAGTAGGTCGGGTGCTTGATCTCCGCCACCAGGCCGATGCCACGGTTGGCACGACCGGCCTGCTGCACCAGGAAGGCCAGGATCTCGTCCAGGGTGGCGATGCGGAACTGGCCATCGAACGCGGTGCTGCGCAGTTCCGGCAGGCGCTCGCGGGTGTAGAGGGTCTTCAGCTCGGCCAGGGTGAAGTCTTCGGTAAACCAGCCCTCGACCTTCTCGCCGTCGATGACCTTGGTGGTCTTCCGTTTGGCGAATTCCTTGTGCTCGGCGACGTCGGTGGTGCCACCGATCTCGTTCTCGTGGCGGGCCACCAGCACGCCGTCCTTGGTCATCACCAGGTCGGGTTCGATGTAGTCGGCGCCATCGGTGATGGCCTGCGCGTAGGCCGCCAGCGTGTGCTCGGGCAGCAGCGCGCTTGCGCCGCGGTGGCCGTAGACGGAGACCTTCGCGGTCGCCGGGGTGGAAGTTTCAGCACTCATGGCCACCGATGGTGCCACGGCCAGCGACAACAGCAACGCACAACCCCACGACTTCACTGCGACTTCCCCAAGCGGTATGTGATGGGGGTCAGTATGCGGCGGGAATATGACAGCCGGGGGCGTCGGCCCGGGGTCGGATCCCCGCAGGGGCTCCGCCCCCTACCCCAGGGACCGTATGCCAACCACCGTTGGCATCTACCAGAGCCAGAGCGCGGGCCTTACTTGCCGATGCAGAAGCTGGAGAAGATCCTGCCCAGCAGGTCATCCGCACTCATCTGCCCGGTGATCTCGCCCAGCGCGTCGTGCGCCAGCCGCAGTTCCTCGGCGGCCAGTTCCAGATGCTCGTGCACCAGCTCGCCATCGGCGCGCTGCGCATGCTCCTGCGCGCGTTCGATCGCATCCACGTGGCGAGTGCGGGCGGAGAACTCGCCCTCCACCTGCTCCCCTGCCCCGGCCGAGGCAATCGAACGCAGGCGCGTGTGCAGGTCTTCCAGGCCGGCACCGGTGGTGGCCGAGACGAACACGCGGTCCGGATCGTCCAGCGCCGGCAACGCGTCCAGCAGGTCCGACTTGTTGTGGATGTAGACCTTGTGCGGCACGGCGGCCACGGCTTCGCCCAGCGCGGCTTCGCCGGCGGCCGGGTCGCGCGCGTCCAGCACGATCAGCGCCAGGTCGGTGCGTTCGATTTCCACGTGGGCGCGGCGCATGCCTTCGCGTTCGATGGCATCGCCGCCGTCGCGCAGGCCGGCGGTGTCGACCAGGGTCAGCTCCAGCCCATCCAGGCGGATGGTTTCGCGCAGGGTGTCGCGGGTAGTGCCGGCGATGTCGGTGACGATGGCGCGCTCGCTGCCGGCCAGGGCGTTCAGCAGTGAGCTCTTGCCGGCATTCGGCGGGCCGATCAGCACTGCATGCAGGCCATCGCGAAGGCGTCGGCCGCGCTCGGCATCACGACGCAGCAAGGCAAGATCAGCGCGCGCCTGTTGCAGCCCGCGCCGCACCTGTGCGCCGCCCAGGGTATCCAGCGGTTCGTCGGCAAAGTCGATGGCCGCTTCCACGTGGATGCGCAGCAGTATCAGCTGTTCGACCACCACCTCGATACGGCGCGAGAACACGCCATCCAGCGAGCGACGTGCCGCGCGCGCGGCGCGGTTGTCGCCGGCGGCGATCAGGTCGGCGATGGCCTCGGCCTGGGCCAGGTCGAGCTTGCCGTTGAGGAACGCCCGTTCGCTGAACTCACCCGGCCGCGCCTGGCGCGCGCCGAGTGCGATGCAGCGCGCGACCAGCTGCTGCAGCAGCACGGGGCTGCCGTGGCCCTGCAGTTCCACCACTTCCTCGCCGGTGAAGCTGTTCGGTGCCGGGAACCACAGCACGATGCCGTCGTCGATCACTTCACCGTCGGCATCGCGCAGCCGCGCGTAGTGCGCATGGCGCGGGCGCAGCGTGGGCGCGCCCAGTGCGTTGGCGATCGCCGCGGCACGCGGGCCGGACAGGCGCAGCAGACCGACACCGCCCGCGCCGGGAGCACTGGCGATGGCGACGATGGTGTCGGTGCGGGTCACATCGTTCATGGCTCAGAGCTTCTCCAGCTGCGCGCGCGCCTGCGCGGCACCACTGCCCTGCGGCTGCAGGGCGAGGTAGGTGGTGTAGGCCTGCTTCGCCTTGGCCTTGTCGCCGGCGTTGAAGTAGGCATCGCCCAGGTTGAGGTGGGCCACCGCACGCGACGGGTCGATCTTCAGGGTGTTTTCCAGCCAGCGCGCCGCTTCGGCGTAACGCCGCTGGCGGTAGTAGACGAAGCCGAGGTTGTTGGCCGCCTGGGCAAAGTCAGGCCGCAGCTTCAATGCTTCGGTGAACTGCGCGACGGCTTCGTCGTACTGCTTCTCGCGATACAGCTGCAGGCCACGATCGTTGGCCTGCTGCGCGCGCTGGCGGTCCGAGGCCGGGCCGGCAGTGGGCACCACCAGCTTGGCCTTGCCGCCCTGCAGGTCGGCCACGGTCACCGGCGCCTGCGCGCCCTTGGCATCCTGCGCGGCGTCGACCTTGTTGTTCAGTGCGATGGCATCCGGG
Organism: Stenotrophomonas sp. STEN087; assembly: GCF_056759115.1. Classification (NCBI taxonomy): domain Bacteria; kingdom Pseudomonadati; phylum Pseudomonadota; class Gammaproteobacteria; order Lysobacterales; family Lysobacteraceae; genus Stenotrophomonas; species Stenotrophomonas sp. STEN087. The sequence goes on from NZ_JBRRCR010000022.1 coordinate 31,872, forward strand.
GTCAGCTGGCGCGTGTCGGCGTTGAGGTATTCCTGGCTGTCCGGCACCTGGAACACGAACTCGCCGCCCTGCGAACCGGGCAGGCTGCCGAAGGCCGGTGTCTGGTGCGAGACGGCCGACACCGCCGGCGCCACGTAGGCGGCCAGTTCGGTACCGGTGATGAGGCCATCACCATTGAGGTCGCCCTTGCCGGCCAGCGCCTGCAGCAGCACCCAGGTGAACACCGAATGGCCGTTCGGGCCGGCATCGGCCACCTGCTGGTCGGCACCGCCGGCAGTCAGCATCTGCCGCGCGCTGCGGCGTGCGTTCTCGCGCAGGAACGACGACGAGGACGGACCACCACGGGTCAGGCCCAGGCCGCTGTAGCAGGCATCCATCACGAACATCACGTGCTTGGCCTGCATGCTTTCGGCGATGTTCTGGATGTCGGTCATCGCGATGGCGTCGGTGGCGAATTCCTTCGGGTCCGAATCCACCGGGATGATGTAGCCGAGGTCGCGGCCTGAAGCGAGCTGGCGGGTGGCGCCGTGGCCGGCGAAGAACACGAACACGCGGTCGTTCTTTCCGGTACGGTCGTCGGCCAGGCGGTCGTGGAAGGCGGCCAGGATGTTGTTGCGGGTGGCCTGCTCGTTCTTCAGCACGATCACCTGCGAGGACGGGAAGCCGAACTGCCCGGTCAGGGTGTCGGCCACCGCCTGCGCATCGTGGCTGGCGTATTCCAGCTTCGGCCACTTGCCGTAGTTGTCGATGCCGACCACGATCGCCCACGACTTCTCGTAGCCGGTGGTGACGGTGGCATCGCTGCTGGCGCCCTTGCGCGCGCGGGCGACGGTGAACTCGCGGCCGTTCCAGCCGGCGAACTGGTAACCGTCGGCGATCAGCCGGTCGAGGATCTGCGGCAGCGCCTTCACCGCACGGTCGTGGATGTCATGGAACAGGATGATGCCGCGCTGTTCCTTGTTCACCTGGCCGAGCACGCGCTGCACGATCGATTCCGGCACCGGGTCGGCCCAGTCCATCGAATCGATGTTCCACATGATCGACTTCAGGCCGGCCTCGTTGAGCAGCTGCAGGCCTTCGGCGTTGCGCGCGCCATACGGGAAGCGGAACAGCGGCGCACGCTTGCTGTCGACATCCTTCAGCAGGGTGTCGGTGTCCAGCACCTGCTGGCGCAGCGCATCGCCCGTGGTGCGCGACAGCTGGGCGTGGGTCAGGCTGTGGTTGCCCACTGCATAGCCCTCTTCCATCAGGTTGCGGCTGATCTTGGCCATCGGGCCCAGGCTGACCTTGCCGTCGGCCTCGACCTTGCCCAGGTTGCGGCCCACTTCGAAGAACACGCCCGGCACGTCGTAGCGCTTGAGGATGGCCACCACTTCATCGGTGTAGGCCTTGTGCGGGCCGTCGTCGAAGGTCAGCACCACGGTCTTGGCCGGCAGGTCGCGGCCGAAGATCTCGCGGTCGCTGTCCTTCATCGACATCGGGTACGGCTCGATCACCCCGTAGTCGCGCAGGATCGCCTCGCGGCTGTAGTCCTTGTGCAGGTGGGCGATGTAGTCCTCCCACTTCTCGCGCTTCAGATCGATGGCGCGGGTGCGCTCGAAGCGGCTGAAGATGCGGGTCAGTTCCTGGTTGTAGTTGCGCTCGATCTCGTCCAGCGCGTCCAGGTCCTCGCCGATGCGCTGGTGCAGCTTCACCGCAGGCAGCGAGGAATCCGCGCCGACACGTTCGTGCAGGTCGCGCAGCACTTCGCGGAAGGCCAGGCGATCGGCATCGAACAGCTCCGGGGCCGATTCGATGTAGTCCAGCACGGTGCCCAGCGTGGCGAAGCGCTGCGGGCTGCCACCACGCAGCAGGCTGTCGAACTGCGCGGCGATGGCGGTGCGCTGTTCCAGGCCATCGTGGAACAGCTGCTGGCCGATGCGGGTGGAGGTACCGCGGTCGGCGGCACTCTGCTGCTCTTCGTCGGCCAGCAGCACGATGATGCGGCGGTAGCCATCGAGCTGCGTCTGCAACGCGGCGAGCAGCGGTGCGGCGGCGGGATCGGCGGCGGCAGCGGCCTGTGCGCTGGGCTGGGTGACGGCGGCGGCGGCGGGCGCCTTGCCCTCCTTGTCGCCGCAGCCGGCAACGGCCAGGGTCAACAGCAGCGAGGGCAGGAACAGGCGGAACGACAACGCACGCGGCATGGCAGGCTCGATGGATGGGGACACGGTGTGCGGGCGATTCTAACCCCGCATGCGAAAAGCCCGCCTTGCGGCGGGCTTTTGCGGGTATCAGCGGCGGTCGTGGGCACGGTTGGGCGACTTTCCCAAGGCCATTAGACCAACGGTCGACTCTACCCGGGTTATTTCTTCTTGACCGGGGCCGGTGCGGTGGTCGCCGGCAGCGGCTCGCCGCCGTGGCGCTTGGTCATCCACCACTGCTGCAGCAGGCCCAGGCCGCCGTTGACCACCCAGTACAGGACCAGGCCGGACGGCATGAAGGCCATCATGAAGCCGAAGACCAGCGGCATGAACTGCATCATCTTCTGCTGCATCGGGTCCATGCCCGGTGCCGGGGTCAGCTTCTGCGTGGCCCACATCACCGCCATGTTGATGACCGGCAGGATGAAGTACGGGTCGCGCGCGGTCAGATCCTGGATCCAGCCCAGCCACGGCGCCTGGCGCAGTTCGACCGACTCGACCAGCACCCAGTACAGGGCGAAGAAGATCGGCATCTGGATGAGGATCGGCAGGCAGCCGCCCATTGGATTGATCTTTTCCTTCTTGTACAGCTCCATCATCGCGGTCTGGAACTTCTGGCGGTCATCGCCATAGCGTTCCTTCAGCTGCGCGATGCGCGGCTGGAAGCGACGCATCTTCGCACCGCTCTTGTACTGCACGGCCGACAGCGGGTAGAGCACCAGCTTCAGCAGGACCACCAGGCCGACGATGGCCCAGCCCCAGTTGCCGACCAGCTTGTGCACCTGGTTCAGCACCCAGAACAGGCCCTGGCCGATCACCGCCATCATCGAGAAGCGGCTGTAGTCGACCACGCGGTCCAGGCCCGGCACGTCTTCCTTGGCAATCTGGTTCACCAGCTTCGGGCCGACCCACAGGCGGGCTTCGGTGCTGGTGGACTGGCCCGGGGCCACGGTGAAGGCCGGGCCGCGCGCTTCGATCAGGTCACGACCGGCCACCTGCGACAGCACGTAGTGGGCGGTCTGGTCCTTCTGCGGGATCCAGGCGGTGAAGAAGTGGTGCTGCAGCATCGCCAGCCAGCCGCCGGTGATGTTCTGGTTCAGCGCGCCATCGTCCAGGTAATCCTTGAACGCACGACGCTGGTACTTCTTGTCGTTGTCGTACCAGGTAGCACCGTTGAAGCTGAACGAGTCCGGGTTGGTCATGTTCCGCGACAGGATGGTCGGGGTACGGTCCAGGGTGCGGTAGACGTAGCCGTTCCACGGGGCGGCGCCGGTGTTGCTGACCTCGTCCTTGAAGCGCACGGCGTACTCGTTGCGCGAGACGGTCAGGGTGCGCTTGATGGTCACGCCGTTGTCGGCGGTCCACACGAACGGGATCTGCAGTTCGTTCTGGCCGTCGGCCAGCACGAAGTCGCGGACGTCACCGACCAGCTTGAAGCCATCGGCGCCCGGCACCGGGGTGTTCTTGTCTTCGCTGGCCCAGCCGCTGATCGCGCTGTACGGATGCGCGGGGTCTTCGGTCAGCAGGCGCACCGGGGCGCTGCCTTCTTCCTTGGACTGCGGGAACTGCAGCAGCTCGGCGTCGAGCACGCGGCCGCCGTCCACCACCAGGCGCAGCACGTCGGTGGTGATGGTCACGCGCTGGGCGGCCGGGGTGGCGCTGGCCTGGGCCTGCTGCGCCGCGGCCTGACCCGGGGCACCGGGGACCTGCGCGCTGGGGATGCTGCCCGGGGTCGCACCCGGAACGCTCTGTGCGGCGGCCTGGGCCGAGGTGGTGGTCGGGGCCGGGGTCGGCGCGGCCTTTTCACGGCCCCACTCCATCCACAGGAACACGGCCACCATCAGCCAAGCAAAAATAAGGAATACGCGGGTCTGGTTCATCAGCGGACAGGCTCGGCGGGGCCGGGACGCGATGCCGGCTCGATCAAAGAGGGAGGTGCGATGCCATCTGGCGGCGGCATTGTGCCGTCCACGCCCGGCGCGGGCAATGCACGCAGGCGCCGCAGCAGGCGCAGAAAGGCCTGGCGGATGTCGTCGTTGCTGGCAGAACGCGCAGCACTACGAGCCACGACGACGAAGTCGCCTGGCTGGATATCGGTTCGTGTCTGACGCAAGATGTCGCGCAGGACGCGCTTGATCCGGTTACGCCCAACGGCGTTCGGATCAACCTTGCGGGAAACCGCCAGACCCAGCCTGGCCGGCCGGTCAGCCGGCAGCCAGTGCAGGGTCATCAGCGGATCGGACACACGGCGGGCGCCGTTGAAGACCGTTGAATATTCGGCACGCGTGCGAACCCGCGCAGAGCGAGGGAATCGCTTGCGCGGGTCTGCAGTATTCACTGTCGAAGGGATTGCGTCTGCCGCGATGTGCGGCATGGCAATCAGGCGCTCAGGACTTTGCGGCCCTTGGCGCGGCGACGCGACAGGATCTTGCGGCCGTCAGCGGTCTTCATACGGGCACGGAAGCCGTGGTCGCGCTTACGCTTGAGGTTGCTGGGCTGGTAGGTGCGCTTGGTGGCCATGTGGGCCTCTCGTATGAATGGGACGGGAAAGAACCGGAAATTCTAGAGAGGTCTCCCCCCCTACGTCAACCCCTTGTGACTACGCCAATTCACCGGGCTGTGCAATAGCTGTGGATCTTTTTGTGAATAAGTGGGGGACAAGCATTCCGAAGCCGGGCGCTCGGTGGTAGTCTGAGCCATCCATTTCCCCCCTTTCAGGCCTGTGTTTGGGCGCGTTGTCGCGCCTGTGCACAGGTCACCGGACGATTATTGCCGATGGATGCCTGGTCCCGAAGTCTCGAACGCCTCGAAGCGGAGTTCCCGCCCGAAGACGTTCACACCTGGTTGAAGCCGCTGCAGGCCGATCTGCGCGCGGACAGCCTGGTGCTGTATGCCCCGAACGCCTTCATCGTCGACCAGGTGCGCGAGCTGTACCTGGCCCGGATCCGCGAGCTGCTGACGCACTTCGCGGGTTTCGGCGACGTTTTTCTTGAAATCGGCTCGCGCCCGCGGCCCTCGGAGGCGCAGAACGCGCCGGTTTCGAGCGCGGCGACGGCGGTGGCAGCCGAACCGCAGGTGCCGTTCGCAGGCAACCTGGACAACCACTACACCTTCGCCAACTTCGTCGAAGGCCGCAGCAACCAGCTGGGCCTGGCCGCTGCCTTCCAGGCGGCGCAGAAGCCGGGCGACCGCGCGCACAATCCGCTGCTGCTGTACGGAGGCACCGGCCTGGGCAAGACCCACCTGATGTTCGCCGCCGGCAACGCCATGCGCCAGGCCAACCCGGGTGCGAAGGTGCTGTACCTGCGTTCGGAACAGTTCTTCAGCGCGATGATTCGGGCCCTGCAGGAAAAGACCATGGATCAGTTCAAGCGCCAGTTCCAGCAGGTGGACGCGCTGCTGATCGATGACATCCAGTTCTTCGCCGGCAAGGACCGCACCCAGGAAGAGTTCTTCCACACCTTCAACGCGCTGTTCGACGGCAAGCAGCAGATCATCCTGACCTGCGACCGGTACCCGCGCGAAGTCGAGGGCCTGGAAGCGCGCCTGAAGTCGCGGCTTGCCTGGGGCCTGTCGGTCGCGATCGAACCGCCGGACTTCGAGACCCGCGCCGCGATCGTGCTGGCGAAGGCCCGCGAACGCGGTGCCGAGATTCCCGATGATGTTGCGTTCCTGATCGCCAAGAAGATGCGCTCCAACGTGCGCGACCTCGAAGGCGCGCTCAATACCCTGACCGCCCGCGCCAATTTCACCGGCCGCGCGATCACCACCGAATTCGCCCAGGAAACCCTGCGCGACCTGCTGCGCGCCCAGCAGCAGGCGATCAGCATTCCCAACATCCAGAAAACCGTTGCCGACTACTACGGCCTGCAGATCAAGGATCTGCTGTCCAAGCGCCGGACCCGTTCGCTGGCCCGCCCGCGCCAGGTCGCCATGGCCCTGACCAAGGAACTGACCGAGCACAGCCTGCCCGAGATCGGCGATGCCTTTGCCGGTCGCGATCACACCACGGTGCTGCATGCCTGCCGCCAGATCCGGACCCTGATGGAAACCGACGGCAAGCTCCGCGAGGACTGGGACAAGCTGATCCGGAAGCTGAGCGAATGATGCACGGACGCTGATGAGGCGTCATCGCACAAAACGGTGCAGAATCCGGTAGCAAGCGCGGGATGAGTTGTGGATAAAAAAGACGTCGGATAACGCGTCGAATTTATCCACAGCTTTCCCCACCCCCTGGGGGGCGGTAATGCAGAGGGTTTCGAGGTTAGAAACCCTTTTGATTACAAAGACTTAGCATTGTTTTCCAGCGATTCTGTCTCTACCAGCACCACCAAGCTTTTGATTTATTCCACATTTTTTAAAGCATAGGGGCACGGAACCACATGCGTTTCACACTGCAGCGCGAAGCCTTTCTCAAGCCGTTGGCACAGGTCGTCAACGTGGTCGAACGCCGCCAGACCCTTCCGGTTCTGGCCAATTTCCTGGTTCAGGTGCAGAACGGCCAGCTGTCGCTGACCGGTACCGACCTGGAAGTGGAGATGGTGTCGCGGATCGCGGTTGAAGATGCCCAGGACGGCGAAACCACCATCCCCGCCCGCAAGCTGTTCGAGATCATCCGCGCCCTGCCCGATGGCAGCCGGATCACCGTCTCGCAGACCGGTGACAAGATCACCGTGCAGGCCGGTCGCAGCCGCTTCACCCTGGCAACGCTGCCGTCCAACGACTTCCCGTCAGTGGACGAAGTGGAAGCCACCGAGCGCGTGGCCATCGGCGAAGCGACCCTGAAGGAGCTGATCGAGCGCACGGCGTTCGCGATGGCCCAGCAGGACGTGCGCTACTACCTCAACGGTCTGCTGTTCGACCTGCGCGGTGATGCCCTGCGTACCGTCGCCACCGACGGCCACCGCCTGGCCCTGTGTGAAACCGACCTGGCCAAGCCCAGCGGTTCCAAGCGCCAGATCATCGTGCCGCGCAAGGGCGTGACCGAACTGCAGCGCCTGCTGGAAAGCGGCGATCGCGAGATCGAGCTGGAAGTCGGCCGCAGCCACGTCCGCGTCAAGCGCGACGATGTCACCTTCACCTCGAAGCTGATCGACGGTCGTTTCCCGGATTACGAGGCCGTGATCCCGATCGGTGCAGACCGCGAAGTGAAGGTTGACCGTGAAGCCCTGCGTGCTTCGTTGCAGCGTGCCGCGATTCTGTCCAACGAGAAGTACCGCGGCATCCGCGTGGAAGTCTCGCCGGGTAACCTGAAGATCAGCGCGCACAACCCGGAGCAGGAAGAAGCCCAGGAAGAGATCGAGGCCGACACCACGGTCAGCGATCTGGCCATCGGCTTCAATGTGAACTACCTGCTGGATGCCCTGTCCGCCCTGCGCGACGAGGAAGTCATCATCCAGCTGCGCGATTCCAATTCCTCGGCGCTGGTGCGTGAGTCCAGCAGCGAGAAGTCGCGCCATGTGGTGATGCCGCTGCGTCTCTGACGTCTGCGTTGTTCCACGTGAAACAGAAAACGCCCGGGAGATCCGGGCGTTTTTTTTTTGGTTCCACGTGGAGCATTGAGGAGGATCCCGGGAACGGGAGTCCGCGTTGCCGGTTTGATCTCTGCTTCCTGGATCCCGATCGGTTCCTCGCTCGATGGATGCACGACGGTTTAGCGATTCTTGGAAGTTCTCAGCAGGCCGATCTGCGCTCTGCTGACGCTACTCTCCACAGCCCGGTTTTCTGGCCGAAAGGCGCTGCCCTAGCTTTTAAATCTGGGTATAAATCTAAAGCTTGGTGGTGATGGTAGGGCCAGATTTCGTGGAAAACAGGGTTATATAATTGATTTTAAAGGTTTTTATGCACCTGAAACCCCCTGTATATGGGCCCTTGGGGCTGGGGGGGAAGCTGTGGATAGTTTTTCAGGCGGCTGAAAAGGGCTTTTTTATCCACAGATTGCCCATACCTTGTGTATAAGTCATACAGAGCCGCTGTGGACAGGGTGGAACGAGTGGTCTGAATTCTTTGAAATCTGTGGAACGCTTTGCAGCCCTGCCCTGCAGATTTCAGGCAATTCGCGGCGACCTCGGCTGCTGCCCCGGCTGCGACGCACGGATACGGTTCCACGCTGGGCTGAAATTCGCTGGATTCTGAGGGCGAGCACCCTGCCCGGTGCCGCAGATTTCAAGAAATAAAGGCCTTGCCAGCGTCCCTGTCGCATGGATTCGTCGCATCGATTTCCACGTGGAACCGCCTGGGCTGGCGGGACCGGCCAGCTCCAACAGCAAGGGGCTGCCCGCACCGGCCGTCTTGACCGATGCAGTAAGCTGATGGATTCCCTGCCCTGCTACCGCCCCGAGCGGATGGTCTCCCGCGTCCCATGCTGATCCGCCGCCTCGCCTTGAACCAACTGCGCCGCTTCAGTGCCGTGGAACTGTCACCCCAGCCGGGCTTGAACCTGCTGACCGGCGACAACGGTGCGGGCAAGACCAGTGTGCTCGAGGCCCTGCACCTGATGGCCTATGGCCGCAGCTTCCGTGGCCGGGTGCGCGATGGCCTGGTCCGCCAGGGCCAGGAAGCGCTGGAAATCTTCGTGGAATGGGACGAACAGCGCGCCGATCACCCGCCGCACCGCCGCAAGGCCGGTCTTCGCCATAGCGGGCAGGACTGGAAGGGCCGCCTGGACGGCGAAGACGTTGCCCAGCTCGGCAATCTCTGCGCGGCGTTGGCTGTGGTGACCTTTGAACCGGGCAGCCACGCCCTGGTCAGCGGTGGTGGCGAACCGCGTCGTCGTTTCCTCGATTGGGGCCTGTTCCACGTGGAACCAGACTTCCTTTCGCTGTGGCGCCGGTACTCCCGGGCACTCAAGCAACGCAATGCCCTGTTGAAGCAGGGCGGGCCCTCACGGATGCTGGATACCTGGGACCACGAGCTGGCTGAAGCGGGTGAACCGCTGACCAGCCGCCGCCAGCACTACCTGGAACGGCTGCAGGAACGGGCGATTGCCTTGGCAACCGCACTGGCACCGCAGTTGGGCATCCAGGGCCTGGATCTCAGCCCGGGCTGGCGCCGGCACGAACTGCCGCTGGCCGATGCGCTGCTGCTGGCCCGCGATCGCGACCGCCAGGCCGGTTACACCTCGGTGGGTCCGCACCGGGCCGACTGGAGCGTGGATTTCCACAGCATTCCCGGCCGGGATGCGCTCTCACGTGGCCAGGCCAAGCTCACTGCCCTCGCCTGCCTGCTGGCCCAGGCCGAGGATTACGCCGAACAGCGCGGACAATGGCCGGTCATCGCCCTGGACGACCTGGCATCGGAGCTGGACCGCACCCATCAGGCCCGGGTACTCGAGCGTCTGCTGGCCGGTCCGGCACAGATCTTCGTAACGGCCACCGAGACCCCGGCGGCCCTGGTGGATCTCACCGACATCACCCGGTTCCACGTGGAACATGCGCAGATCGTGGCTGTGCCATAGTGGCTACATCAGGGCCTGCGGGGCCCGGCTGGTATAATTCAGGTTGCACCCCTTCTTACCCGGCGCATCGCACCTGTGCGGTGACCGACCTGCGGAGCCTACGGCAAGCGCAATGACCGACGAACAGAACACCCCGGCAAACAACGGCAACTACGACGCCAACAGCATCACCGCCCTGGAAGGGCTCGAGGCTGTCCGCAAGCGTCCTGGCATGTACATCGGCGACGTCCACGACGGCACCGGTCTGCACCACATGGTGTTCGAGGTCGTCGACAACTCGATCGACGAAGCCCTCGCCGGCCACGCCGACCACGTCGCGGTGACGATCCACGCTGACGGCTCGGTGTCGGTGTCCGACAACGGCCGTGGCATCCCGACCGGCAAGCACGAACAGATGAGCGCCAAGCTGGGCCGCGAGGTTTCGGCGGCCGAAGTCGTGATGACCGTGCTGCATGCGGGCGGCAAGTTCGACGACAACAGCTACAAGGTTTCCGGCGGCCTGCACGGCGTGGGCGTCAGCGTGGTCAACGCGCTGTCGCAGAAGCTGCTGGTGGACGTGTTCCAGAACGGCTCCCACTACCAGCAGGAATTCAGCAACGGCGCCGCGGTCACCGCGCTGGCCAAGCTGGAAGACACCACCAAGCGCGGCACCACCGTGCGCTTCTGGCCGTCGACCGTGGCCTTCCACGACAACGTGGAATTCCACTACGACATCCTGGCCCGTCGCCTGCGCGAACTGTCGTTCCTGAACTCCGGCGTCAAGATCGTGCTGGCCGACGAGCGCGGCGACGGCCGCCGCGATGACTTCCACTACGAGGGCGGCATCCGCAGCTTCGTGGAGCATCTGGCCCAGCTGAAGACCCCGCTGCACCCGAACGTCATCTCGGTCACCGGCGAACACAACAACATCGTGGTGGACGTGGCGCTGCAGTGGACCGACTCCTACCAGGAGACGATGTACTGCTTCACCAACAACATCCCGCAGAAGGATGGCGGTACCCACCTGGCCGGTTTCCGCGGCGCCCTGACCCGCGTGCTCAACAACTACATCGAGCAGAACGGCATCGCCAAGCAGGCCAAGATCAACCTGACCGGCGACGACATGCGCGAAGGCATGATCGCGGTGCTGTCGGTGAAGGTGCCGGACCCGAGCTTCTCCAGCCAGACCAAGGAAAAGCTGGTCAGCTCCGACGTGCGTCCGGCGGTGGAAAACGCCTTCGGCGCGCGCCTGGAAGAGTTCCTGCAGGAGAATCCGAACGAAGCCAAGGCCATCGCCGGCAAGATCGTCGATGCGGCGCGTGCCCGTGAAGCGGCGCGCAAGGCCCGCGACCTGACCCGCCGCAAGGGCGCGCTGGACATCGCCGGCCTGCCGGGCAAGCTGGCCGACTGCCAGGAAAAGGATCCGGCGCTGTCCGAACTGTTCATCGTCGAGGGTGACTCCGCAGGTGGCTCGGCCAAGCAGGGCCGCAACCGCAAGAACCAGGCGGTGCTGCCGCTGCGCGGCAAGATCCTCAACGTGGAACGTGCCCGCTTCGACCGCATGCTGGCCTCGGACCAGGTCGGTACGCTGATCACCGCATTGGGTACCGGCATCGGCCGCGACGAGTACAACCCGGACAAGCTGCGTTACCACAAGATCATCATCATGACCGACGCCGACGTCGACGGCGCCCACATCCGCACCCTGCTGCTGACGTTCTTCTACCGTCAGATGCCGGAGCTGATCGAGCGCGGTTACGTCTACATCGGCCTGCCGCCGCTGTACAAGATCAAGCAGGGCAAGCAGGAGCTGTACCTGAAGGACGACCCGGCGCTGGACAGCTATCTGGCCAGCAACGCAGTGGAAAACGCCGTGCTGGTGCCGGCCGCGGGTGAGCCGGGCATCGAAGGTGCCGTGCTCGAAAAGCTGCTGCTGACCTTTGCCGGCGCGCGCGACGCGATCGAACGCAATGCGCACCGCTACGACCGCAACCTGCTCGAAGCGCTGGTCGACTTCGTGCCGATGGACCTGGCCAACCTGCGCAATGCCGCTGAAGGCCAGGGCCTGGATGCACTGGCCAAGCGCCTCAACCAGGGCAGCCTGGGCAGTGCGCGTTTCAGCCTGGAACTGCAGGAGCCGAACGACGAGCGTCCGGCCGCCGTGCTGGTGACCCGCCGCCACATGGGCGAGGAACACGTGCAGGTGCTGCCGCTGGCCGCCTTCGAAGGTGGCGAACTGCGTGCCATCTATCAGGCCGCCAGCCTGCTGCACGGCCTGGTGCGCGAAGGCGCCACCATCGGCCGCGGTGCCAAGTCGGTCGAAGTGGACAGCTTCGCCAAGGCACAGAGCTGGCTGCTGGAGGAAGCAAAGCGCGGCCGCCAGATCCAGCGCTTCAAGGGCCTGGGTGAAATGAACCCGGAACAGCTGTGGGATACCACCGTCAATCCCGATACCCGCCGCCTGCTGCAGGTGCGCATCGAGGATGCTGTCGCGGCTGACCAGATCTTCAGCACCTTGATGGGCGATGTCGTCGAACCGCGTCGTGACTTCATCGAAGACAACGCGCTTAAGGTCGCCAACCTGGATATCTGACACGCTTCGACCATGGCCGGTGCGCGGGGATGCGCGCCGGCCTTCGCCCTCTGATCGCAGGTAATCGATGTCCGCTTCCGTCCCGGTCTCCGCCCCGCCGCCCGTCCCGCCAGCCTCGGCTGCGCCGCGCCGCGGTTCGCCCGTGGCAGGCTTCTTCATCGATCTGGGCATTGGCGCCGCCACGCTGTTCATTCTCAGCCTGGTCGCCGGACTGGCGTGGGGCCTGTATCGCGGCATCCAGGTCGGCTACGCCAACGCGAAGAACAACGGCGCGGGTATCGACCCGTCCAGCGTGACCGAAGCGCTGGGCACGCCCGGTGCCCTGGCACAGGTGCTGATGGCCCTGGTGTCGACCGGTGGCGCGGCGCTGCTGCTGTATTTCCTGCGGCGGCCGGCCAATGCGGCCGAACGGCAGGCCTCGACGCAGGCGCTGCGGCGCCCGTCCACCTGGGGCTGGACCCTGCTGGTGGCTACGCTGATCGTGATCGGCAGCAATGGCATCGCCTTCCTCGCAAAGCAGCTCGGCGTCGAACCGGTGCCGACCAACCTGGCGCTGATGCAGCACGCCATCGAGCGGTTCCCGCTGTTCCTGGTGCTGTTTGCGGTGGTGCTGGCGCCGGCCTACGAGGAGCTGCTGTTCCGCCGCGTGCTGTTCGGGCGGCTGTGGCAGGCCGGCAGGCCCTGGCTGGGCGTGCTGCTGAGCAGCCTGGCCTTTGCCCTGATCCATGAGATTCCCGGCACCAGCGCCAATGGCCCGGCCGAGATCGCCCAGCTGTGGCTGGTCTACGGCGGCATGGGCGCCGCGTTCTGCTGGCTGTACCGGCGCACCGGGACGCTGTGGGCGGCGATCATCGCGCACGGCTTGAACAACGCCGTGGCCTTGGCCGCGCTGGTGTTCTTCGGGGCAATGTAAGGCCGTGGCCGCTTGACGAAAAATTAAGCGGGCCCAGTCCACACTGCCTGCATGAACACGGGGGATTCCATGAAATCACTGCTGCTCGCCCTGCTCATCACCGTGCTGGTGGGTGCCTGTGCGACCACCACCTCACCGACCGGCCGCCGGCAGGTGGTCGGTGGCGTGTCGCAGGCCCAGCTCGACCAGATGGGCGCGCAGGCGTTTGCGGAAACCAAGCAGAAGCAGAAGGTCGGCACCGACGGCCGCCAGAATGCGTACGTGCAGTGCGTGGTCAATGCGCTGGTCGCGCAGCTGCCTGCTCAGTACCGGGGCGTACGGTGGGAGACGGCGGTGTTCGTCGACAAGGAACCCAACGCCTTCGCCCTGCCCGGCGGCAAGGTCGGCGTGAACACCGGCATCTTCACTGTCGCCAAGAACCAGGATCAGCTGGCGGCGGTCATCGGCCATGAAATCGGCCACGTCATCGCCCGCCACCACGAAGAACGCATCACCCGGCAGATGGGCGCGCAGACGGGCCTGGCCATCGCCGGCATGATCGCGGGGGCCTATGGCGGCGAGGGCGCAGCCAGCACCGTCAACCAGCTGGGCGGCACGGCCGCGCAGACGATGATCGTTCTGCCCAACTCACGCACCCAGGAAACCGAGGCCGATGACATCGGCCAGCGCCTGATGGCCGATGCCGGTTTCAACCCGGCGCAGGCGGTCGACCTGTGGCAGAACATGATGGCCGCCAGTGGCGGACGCAGCCCGCAATGGCTGTCCACGCACCCTGATCCGGCCAACCGCATCCGCGAACTGCAGCGCGCTGCACCGTCCCTCGCACCCGCTTATCAGCAGGCCCAGGCCGCTGGTCGCAGGCCAAAGTGTGGCTGAGTGCGCAGATTCATGCTGTATTGCAGCACATAAAACGATTTCTCACGCCATCTGTTTCTGATACGTTTGGCGGCTCAGATTTTTCTGACAGTCCGACTTTGCCGCTGACGGCGGTTCGATCGAGGTGAACGATGATTTTCCGCAACCACAAAGCTGTGCTTTCCGTCCTCATCGCGACCGCCCTGACCGGCGCCGTGGTCACCGATGCCTTCGCGCAGTCCTCGCGTTCGTCCGAGCGCGGCAACCGCGGTGGCAAGCAGCAGGCCAAGGCCGAAGTCCTGTACCCGAATGCCACCCGTGAGGAGCCGAAGGAAAAGGCGTCCTCGAAGATGGGCAAGCAGCTGCAGAAGCTGATTGACAACTACAACGACCAGAAGTTCCCGGAGACCCTGCAGATTGCAGGCGAGATCCTGGGCAACAGCGCGTCGAACAACTACGACAAGTCGCTGGCCGCGCAGCTGGCTTCGCAGGCTGCCTACCAGAGCGACGACACCGCCGGTGCCATCGGCTACCTGAAGCAGGCGCTGCAGCTGAACGGCCTGGACAACAACGGCCACTACCAGTCGATGCTGATGCTGGGCCAGCTGCAGCTGCAGGAAGACCAGACCGCCGAAGGCCTGGCCACGCTGGACAAGTACTTTGCCGAGAGCAAGTCGAACAAGCCGGAAGAGCTGATCGCCAAGGGCCAGGCCCTGTACCAGCTGGAGCGCTACCAGGAAGCCATCCCGGTGCTGCAGCAGGCCATCGCCGGCGCGACCGAGCCGAAGGACAACTGGAACCAGCTGCTGATGGCTGCCCTGTCCGAAGCCGGCCAGACCGGTGAAGCGGTCAAGACTGCTGAAGCCCTGGCGGCCAAGAACCCGAACGACAAGAAAGCGCAGCTGAACCTGGCCAACATGTACATGCAGGCCGATCAGATGCCGAAGGCCGCCGCGGTGATGGACAAGCTGCGCAGCAGCGGCCAGCTCACCGAAGAGCGCGAGTACAAGCAGCTGTACTCGATCTACGCCAACACCGAGAACAAGGAAAAGGACGTCATCGCGGTCATCAACGAAGGGTTGCAGAAGGGCATCCTGAAGCCGGACTACCAGGTTTACCTGGCGCTGGCCCAGTCCTACTACTACTCCGACCAGGTGCCGCAGGCGATCGAGGCGTGGCAGAAGGCTGCCCCGCTGTCCAAGGACGGTGAGACCTACCTGAACCTGGCACGCGTCCTGCATGCCGAAGGTCGCGTTCCCGAGGCCAAGAAGGCCGCCCAGGAAGCTCTGGCGAAGGGCGTGAAGAACCAGGCTGATGCCAAAAAAATCATCAACCTGAAGTAAGTAGGAATAACGCCTGAACGCCTGCACGGTTGATGCGCAGGCGCTCAGGATTGGTATAAGCTTGGAGGTTCCTGCGGTGTCATGCACCGCTGATCAGGGATCCCGCCCCCGGGATTCCGGCCCCACTATTGAGCTCTTGGCGCATGACGGAACAACTAGTCGTTCACCGGTACGAACAAACTGATGACAAGGGGCTGAGCTGGCCTCGCATCGTCGGCATCGCGTTTGTAATCGCCCTGCATCTGGCCGCCTTCATGATGCTCCTGATCCCCGCCGTGGCCCCCAAGGCCGTGGCTGAGAAGGAGCGCAACGTCATGGTGACCATCGTCGACGCGCCGCCGCCTCCGCCGCCGCCGCCGCCGCCGCCGCCGCCGCAGGACACCCCGCCGCCGCCGGTGAAGAACCTGTCGCCGCCGAAGCCCTCGCCCGTCCCGCCGCCGCCGCAGGCGCCGGTCGTCGACGTGCCGGAGCCGCGCCCGAACGACATCGTCACCCCACCGTCGCCGCCTGCGCCGCCTGCCCCGCCGACCACCATCGAGGCAAGCGTCGACATCTCGTCGAAGGCAATGAATCCGCCGCGCTACCCGCCGGCCGCTTTCCGCGCTGGTATCCAGGGCGAAGTGATCCTGATCATTGATGTCGATGCCCAGGGCAACGTCACCAATGTCACGGTGGAAAAGTCCAGCCGTAACCGCGACCTGGACCGTGCTGCGATGGAAGCTGCCCGCAAGTGGCGTTTCAACGCCGCTGAATCTGGCGGTAAGAAGGCTGCTGGCCGCGTCCGCGTCCCGGTCAACTTTGCACTGAACTGATGCGAGCGGGTGGCCGCCGGCCACCCCTCCTCCGGTTCGATTGTTTAGCTTAGCTACACCCTTTATCACCACACACAACAAAGGTAAGCGTCATGCTGCAGGAACTTTTCATCGCCGCTGCTGCCGGGGGCAATCCGTCCAACGCCCTGTCGCAGATGGGCTTCGAGCACCTGATCCACGAAATGACCACCCAGCCGGGTGACTTCGCTGTCTCCTGGGTGGTGCTGCTGACCCTGATCGTCATGTCGGCCATGTCCTGGTACTGGACCGTTATCAACATCTTCCGTTCGGTCCGCCTGAAGAGCGCTGCCGATCGCGTCGTCAGCCTGTTCTGGGACACCCCGAACGCACAGGACGCCATCCGTGCGATGGAAGAACAGCCGGCTTCCGAGCCGTTCTCGAAGATCGCACTGGACGCTGCCCAGGCGGCTGCCCACCACCAGCGCGCTGAAGGCGGCGCCACCGGCGGTCTGGGTGAGAACCTGAGCCGTTCGGAGTTCGTCGACCGCGCCCTGCGTCAGGCCGTGACCCGCGAAAGCAACAAGCTGCAGTCGGGCATGACCCTGCTGGCCACCGTCGGTGCAACCGCTCCGTTCGTCGGTCTGCTGGGTACCGTGTGGGGCATCTACGGCGCGCTGATCAAGATCGGTGCCACCGGCTCCGCTTCGATCGACGCCGTCGCAGGCCCGGTGGGTGAAGCGCTGATCATGACCGCCATCGGTCTGTTCGTCGCAATCCCGGCCGTGTTCGCCTTCAACTTCTTCAGCAAGATCAACAGCGCGACCATCAGCAAGTTCGATACCTTCGCGCACGACCTGCACGACTTCTTCGCCACCGGCTCGCGCGTCCGCTAATTGCGGCGCGTGACCCTGCGACGAACGAAGTAGTCACCAAGATCTAGACGGAGCCCGTTATGGCTTTCAGTAGTGGTAACAGCGGCGGCCCCATGGCCGACATCAACGTGACGCCCCTCGTGGACGTGATGCTGGTGCTGCTGATCATCTTCATCATCACGGCGCCCCTGATGTCCCACAAGGTCAAGGTGGATCTGCCGGAGGCCAACCTGGTCCAGAAGCCGGACGACACCAACGATCGCAAGGGTCCCATCACCCTGGCGGTCAAGGAAGACGGCTCGATCTATTGGAACGACGAAGAAATCAACAAGCAGACTCTCGAGTCGCGCTTGGCGACCGCCGCCCAGCAGACCCCGCAGCCGCCGCTGAACCTGCGTGGTGACCGCACCACCAAGATGCGCGTCATCAACGACCTGACCAAGGTCGCGCAGGAACAGGGCATGCTGGACGTCGGCTTCGTCGCGACCAAAGAGAAGGGGCAATAAGCCATGGCATTCAGTAGTGGTGGTGGCAAGGGCCCCATGGCCGACATCAACGTCACGCCCCTCGTGGACGTGATGCTGGTTCTGCTGATCATCTTCATCGTGACCGCGCCGATCATGACGTACCCGATCGCCGTGGACCTGCCGCAGCGCGTGCTCAACCCACCGCCGCAGCTGGTCGAACCGCCGCCGCCGATCGAACTCAAGATCGACGCCAGCAACCAGGTCTCGTGGAACAACAGCCCGATCGGTACGCACGAGCTGCAGCAGCGGATGGAGCAGGAGGTCCAGCGTGACCCGACCAACCAGCCCGAGCTGCGCATCGACGCGAGCCCGGATTCCGAGTACGACGTGATGGCCAAGGTCCTGGCCGCCGCGAAGAATGCTCAGATGAAGAAGATCGGCTTCGTGCAGCAGTAATACGTACTACCGCAGCACAACAGTCATGACGCGACTGCAGACGCCCCTGGAGACAGGGGCGTCTTTTTTTTTTTGCGCGGGGTCAGAGCCCTTCCCTGCGGGAAGGGATCCGACCCCAATCACGTGCAGCCGGCGGGGTCGGATCCCTTTCCGCAGGAAAGGGCTCTGACCCCATCACCGCTGACCCCATCACCACACCCGCGCCCGCTATGATCGGCGCATGCTCGCCCTCTTCGATTCGCTGCGCCTCTGGCTTGATGGCATTGCCCACCTGGGAACGATCCTGGCGGTGGCCTATCTGCTTTACCTGCTCGCCCTGACCGGCTGGATCATCCTGCAGAAGCGCGAGCCGGTCGCCACGCTCAGCTGGATCCTGTCGCTGGCGTTGCTGCCCTATCTCGGGCTTTTCATCTACTACCTGCTGGGCCCGCAGAAGGTGAAGCGGCAGCGCCTGCGCCGCGGCCGCGCGCGCTCGGGCATGGAGCACTACAGCGACGTCTGCCCGCCCGATGCCGGCTGCACCGAGCTGGCCAAGGTCGCCCAGGCCACCACCGGCCTGGCGCCCAGCAGCGCCACCGAAGTCACCTGGCTGGTGGACGGCGCGACCACCTATGCCGCGCTCATCGAGGCCATCGGCCAGGCGCGCGACCACGTGCACCTGGAGTACTACATCTTCAATCCAGACCACGCCGGCACCGCCCTGCGCGACGCCCTGGTCGAGCGCGCGCGTGCCGGCGTGCAGGTGCGCCTGCTGCTGGATGCGGTGGGCTCCTCGTCGTTGCCGGCGCGTTTCCTGCGGCCGCTGCTGGATGCCGATGGCGAAGCCGTGTGGTTCCACCCGCGGCAGCTGCTGAAACCCTTCAAGCGCCCGTGGTTGAACCTGCGCACGCACCGCAAGCTGGTGATCATCGACGGCCAGCTGGCCTTCACCGGCGGCATCA
The DNA here is from genome assembly GCF_056759115.1 of Stenotrophomonas sp. STEN087. Lineage (NCBI taxonomy): Bacteria > Pseudomonadati > Pseudomonadota > Gammaproteobacteria > Lysobacterales > Lysobacteraceae > Stenotrophomonas > Stenotrophomonas sp. STEN087. The sequence continues at coordinate 50,700 of NZ_JBRRCR010000022.1, forward strand.
ACATCACCGACGAAGAAGACGAGAGCCGCAACCCCAACGCCTATCGCGACCTGCACATGCGCCTGCGCGGCCACGTGGTGCGCAGCCTGCAGCTGGTGTTCGCCGAGGACTGGCTGTACGCCAGCGGGCAGGAGCCGTCGCGCTTCGACATCGCCCGCCTGTGGCCGGCCGACATGCCACTGCGTGGCGATGGCAGCATCGATGCGCAGGTGCTGGTGTCCGGCCCGGACTCTGGCTGGGAAACCATCCACCGCCTGCACGTGGCGGCCATCCAGGAAGCCAACGAGCGGGTCTGGCTGGTGACGCCCTACTTCGTGCCCGGCGAGGCCGCACGCATGGCCCTGACCTCGGCAGCCCTGGGCGGCCTGGACGTGCGCCTGCTTGTGCCGAAGATGAGCGATTCCTGGTTCGTCACCCAGGCCGCGCGCTCCTACTTCGACGAACTGCTGCATGCCGGCGTGAAGATCTACGAGTACGGCCCGCGCATGCTGCACACCAAGGCCTTCATCGCCGACGACGACGTCTGCATCGTCGGCAGCGCCAACTTCGACCACCGCAGCTTCCGGCTGAACTTCGAGCTGTCGATGATGATCAGCGACCGCGACCGCGTGGCGGAACTGGCCACGCTGCTGCAGGCCGAGTTCGACAGCGCGACCCGCGTGCATGACGAGGCGGGGCGCTCGCTGTGGCTGCATCGCCTGCCCGAAGCCTTCGCCCGCCTGGCCTCGCCGCTGCTCTGACGCAGCGCTACACTGCGGTCGACGCCCGGGGAGGACTGGAACATGTACTGGTTGTACCTGCTGCTGGCGCTGGGCTGCTTCGCCTTCGCGCTGAAGACCCCGCACATGGGCCTGATGTCGCTGGCCCTGCTCGCCGCCCTCGGCTTCCTGCTGGCGTGGGTGCGTGGCCGCTACGTGGCCCGCTTTGGCGACCTGCAGCGCGATCCGTCCACCCTGGTCGATGCCGAGGAGCTGCGCCGCCTGCGTGAGCAGGCCCGCGCCCATGACGGCACGCCCCCACCCTCTTCCGCACCGTAGTTCCGTTCCATGACCCAGCTCAGCGTCAACGTCAACAAGATCGCCGTCCTGCGCAACTCGCGCGGCGGTACCGAACCCGATGTCGTGCGTGCGGCCCAGGCCTGCCTGGACGCCGGCGCCCACGGCATCACCGTGCACCCGCGGCCGGACCGTCGCCACATCACCGCCGAGGACGTGCTGGCGCTGTCGACCCTGACCCGCGCCCGCGGCGTCGAGTTCAACATCGAAGGCAACCCGTTCGCACCGCCGCGCGAGGGCTATCCGGGCCTGCTGCCGCTGTGCGCGCAGACCCGCCCGGCGCAGGCCACCCTGGTGCCCGATGGCGATGGCCAGATCACCTCGGACCACGGCTTCGATTTCGAGCGCGACGGCGAGCGCCTGCGCCCGCTGGTGGCCGAACTGAAGGCGATGGGCTGCCGCGTCAGCCTGTTCGTGGATGCCGGCAACCCGCTGCTGGAACAGGCCGCCGCGGTCGGCGCCGACCGCATCGAGCTGTACACCGGCCCGTATGCCGAAGCCCACGCGGCCGGTGATGCCGCGGCGATGCTGGACCTGTTTGCCACCGCCGCGCGCCGCGCGCAGGCCGTCGGCCTCGGTGTGAATGCCGGCCACGACCTTTCGCAGGACAACCTGCGCGACTTCCTGGCCGCGGTGCCGGAGGTGCTGGAGGTGTCGATCGGCCACGCGCTGATCGGCGAGGCCCTGTATGACGGGCTCGACACCACCGTGCGGGGCTACCTGGCCCTGCTGTAACGGCTGACGCCGGGCGTCGCCCGGCAGCCAGCGCTGCCCATCGCAGCTGCTGAGACGTCCGTGGCCCATGCTTCCGACCTGCTGCGGCGATGGCGCCTGCGCGACCACGTGAAACCTGTGGATAACACTGGGGTCAACGTGGCGTCGGCTCGGCCCCAACGCCTACAGCTACGTGAATCCTGGCCGCTTGCGCCGCCTGTGGTTAGCAATAATACTAATGCCTCTGAAACGGCCGGAGGGCGCCATGCAATCCCACCCTCGCAACGCCCAGGCCGCCATCAAGGGCCGGGGTTCCACCTCCCACCTGGCTGGTCGCTTCGAAAGTACGGTGAGCGAAGCGGTCGATGACGGCTGGGCCATCGACGAAAGCGAAGAATTCCTCGCCCCGCGCCTGCGTACCGAGGTGCGTGCCGAGACCGCGCGCAGCATCATCAGCCGCAACAACTCCCCGGACGTGGGTTTCAGCCAGTCGGTGAATCCATATCGCGGCTGCGAGCACGGCTGCTCGTACTGCTTCGCCCGGCCCTCGCACGCCTATCTGAACCTTTCGCCGGGCCTGGATTTCGAAACCAAGCTGTTCGCCAAGACCAATGCACCGCAGCTGCTGCGCAAGGAACTGTCAAAGCCCGGCTACGTGCCGCAGCCGATCGCACTGGGCATCAACACCGATGCCTACCAGCCGATCGAGCGCAAGCTCAAGCTGACCCGCCAGCTGATCGAAGTGATGCTGGAGACGAAGCATCCGTTCTCGCTGATCACCAAGAATGCGCTGGTGGAACGCGACATCGATCTGCTGGCACCGCTGGCGGCAGAGAACCTGGTCAGCGTGCACTTCTCGGTGACCTCGCTGGACCCGCACCTGTCGGCAAAGCTCGAGCCGCGCGCGTCGGCGCCGCATGCGCGCCTGCGCGCGATGAAGCGCCTGCACGACGCCGGTATTCCGGTGGGCGTGATGGTGGCGCCGGTGATTCCGTGGATCAACGACAGCGAGCTGGAAGCCGTGCTGGAGGCCGCGCATGACGCCGGTGCCGGCACCGCTGGATACGTGCTGCTGCGCCTGCCGCTGGAGGTCGCGCCGCTGTTCCGCGACTGGTTGGACACGCACCACCCTGATCGCGCCGCGCACGTGATGAGCACCATCCAGCAGCTGCGTGGCGGCAAGGATTACGACAGCCAGTTCGGCACGCGCATGCGTGGCCAAGGCGTGTATGCGGATCTGTTGAACAACCGATTCAAGCTGGCGCGAAAGCGGCTGGGCTTCAACGCGCAGAACAGCCATTGGCCGAAGCTGGACTGCAGCCGGTTCCAGAAGCCGCTGCCGCCGCGGAAGGAATCACCGCAGGGGTCGTTGTTCTGATGTCCGTAGCGTCGAGCTTGCTCGACTGATGGGAAAAGCAGTCGAGCATGGCTCGACTCTACAAGCGGTGCTACCCGCCAAACAGCTTCTGCGCAGTCTGGAACAGGATCCAGCTGGTGGCGATGAACTTGTCGCCGCCCTGCGGCCGGTTGCCGCGATGGGTGTGGGTGAACGCGGTCGGCGCGATCAGCAGGCTGCCGGTGCGCGGTGCGATCTTGCGTCCTTGGAACAGGAACTCGGTCTCGCCTTCCTCGAAATCGTCGTTGAGGTACAGCGTCCACAGTACATGCCGGTGCAGCGTCTCCGCCTGCGCATCCTTCGGGTACAGCTCGCAGTGCCAGTACGGGTAACCGCCCTCGCCCGCCGCGTACCACTGCAGGTTGATCGCACCTGGGCGCAGACAGGTGCGGGCCAGCTCCGCCAGCTGCTCCGGCGCCATGTCGGGGAAATCCTCGGCGGACAGTCGGCGCGGCTGGCCGTTGCTGTCCTGGATCTGCAACATCAACGGTGCGATCAGAGCCTGTGGATAACGGCGTAGATAAGTCTGAAGCCCGGCGAAAACCGACTGTTGCAGCAGGGTGTCCACGTCGCGCCACGCATCCAGGCCGCTGATGCGCAGATCCTTGCTGTGCTTGAGTTCGGGGAACACACCACTGCCTACCGCACCGGGTTTCAGGCCCTGGCTGCTGCGCATGCGGGCGACGATGGCGGCGCACACGTCACTGGGGACGGCGTTGTGGATGACTTCGATGAAATCGACCGGGCCCGGCTCGTGCATGCATGCAATCCTTCGGCGGCAAGGGCTTGATGGTGCCGTTTGCCGCCGCTGCTGTCACCCCGCGGTCATGTCATCGCACTGCCATGACCGCTGTAGGGATGGCCGCCTTCAAGCGGTCTTCGCGTCATGCTCCTGGTGATAACGCACCGCTTCGGCCACTTCCTCGCGCGAGCCGAGGAACACCGGCACGCGCTGGTGCAGATGGTTGGGCTGCATGTCGAGGATGCGCTCGCGACCGGTGGATGCGGCGCCGCCGGCCTGTTCAACCAGCAGGCCCATCGGATTGGCTTCGTACATCAGGCGCAGCTTGCCGGCCTTGTCCGGTTCCTTCTTGTCCCACGGGTAGATGAAGATGCCGCCCCGGGTAAGGATGCGGTGCACGTCGGCGACCATGCTGGCGATCCAGCGCATGTTGAAGTTCTTGCCGCGCGCGCCTTCCTTGCCGGCCAGCAGGTCCTGCACGTAGCCCTGCATCGGTGCTTCCCAGTGGCGCTGGTTGGACATGTTGATGGCGAATTCCTGGGTGGCCGCCGGAATCTGCATGTTCTCGGTGGTCAGCACGAACTCGCCGGTCTCGCGGTCCAGGGTGAAGGCGTGGGTGCCGTGGCCGACACTCAGCACCAGCTGGGTGCTGGGCCCGTAGATGCAGTAGCCGGCAGCGATCTGCTTGCTGCCCGGCTGCAGGAAGGCTTCATCGCCGGGCAGTTCGACGTTGGTCGGGCAGCGCAGCACCGAGAAGATGGTGCCGACGGAGACGTTGACGTCGATGTTGGAACTGCCATCGAGGGGATCGAACAGGAGCAGGAAATCGCCGCGCGGGTAGATGTCCGGCACCGGCTGGCTGTGGTCCATCTCTTCCGATGCGCAGGCGGCGAGGTGGCCGCCCCAGGCGTTGGCTTCCAGCAGGATCTCGTTGCTGATGACGTCCAGCTTCTTCTGCGCTTCGCCCTGCACGTTGCCGGTGCCGGCCTCTCCGAGTACGCCGCCGAGGGCGCCCTTGCTGACGGCGATGGAGATGCTGGTGCAGGCGCGGGCGACCACGGCGATCAGCTGGCGCAGGTCGGCGTTGATGCGGCCGGCGTGCTGTTCCTGGATCAGGAAGCGGGTCAACGAAGTACGGGACATGAGCGGGCAGGTCTCGGCAGCGGGAAAACGCCTATTGTCGCTGCTGTGCGCGGCGCGTGCGTGATTGGTTTGAGGCGAAATCGTTTACAGGGGCGTTGCGCTGTGCCTCGCCCTGCGCTTCAGGGTTTGCCGCGAGCGCGGAGGGTGTGGCAAAGGCAGAGCAAAAACAAAGGCGCCTTTCGGCGCCTTTGTTTTAGTACTTTGCGGTGTTGCTTCAGCCCTTGGCGACGGTGGCCACGGCCTTGGCGACGTATTCCAGGTTGTTCTGGTTCAGCGCGGCCACGCAGATGCGGCCGGTGCCGACGGCGTAGATGCCGAACTCGTCGCGCAGGCGTTCGACCTGCTCACGGCTCAGGCCGGAGTAGGAGAACATGCCGGCCTGTTCGTTGATGAAGGCGAACTGCGGGGCACCGGCGGCGGCGAGCTTTTCGACCAGGCCCTGGCGCAGGGCGTGAATGCGCTCGCGCATCTCGGTCAGTTCCTGCTCCCACATCGCACGCAGGTCCGGGTTCGTCAGCACGCCAGCCACCAGCGCGGCACCGTGGGTGGACGGGCTGGAGTAGATCGTGCGGATCACGCGCTTGACCTGCGACTGCACGGCCTTGGCATCAGCGGCGGTCGGGGCGACCATCGACAGCGCACCCACGCGTTCGCCATACAGCGAGAACGACTTGGAGTACGAGTTGGCGACGATGAAGCTGTCGATGCCGGCTTCGGCGATGATGCGCACGGCGGCGCCATCCTGCTCGATGCCCTTGTCGAAGCCCTGGTAGGCCATGTCGATGAAGGGGAACAGCTGCTTGTCCTTCAGGACTTCGGCCACCTGCTTCCACTGGCTGACGGTGAGGTCGGCGCCGGTGGGGTTATGGCAGCAGGCGTGCAGCAGCACCACGGTGCCGGCCTGCAGCTTCTGCAGATCGGCCAGCATGCCGTCGAAATCCACGCCATGGGTGGCGGCGTCGAAGTAGGTGTACTCGACCACGTCGAAGCCAGCGGCACCGAACACCGCGCGGTGGTTTTCCCAGCTCGGGTTGCTGATGGCGATGGTGGCGTGCGGCAGCAGCTTCTTCAGCACGTCGGCGCCGACGCGCAGCGCACCGCTGCCACCGACGGTCTGTGCGGTGGTGACGCGGCCGGCGGCCAGCAGCGGCGAGTCCTTGCCGAACACCAGTTCACGGGTCGCCTGCGTGTAGGCAGGCAGGCCGTCGATCGGCAGGTAGCCACGCGGTTTGGCTTCGGTGGCGAGCTGCTGCTCGATCTGCTTGACGGCGCGAAGCAGCGGAATGCGGCCGCTCTCGTCGTAGTAGATGCCCACACCCAGGTTGACCTTGGTCGGGCGGCTGTCGGCGTTGTACGCCTCGGTCAGGCCCAGGATCGGGTCGCCCGGGACCAGTTCCACGTTTGCAAAGAAGGACACGGCAGTACTCGTTCTATTTGAGGGGGAGAAGAAGCGCGGGTCGTGAAGCAGCGGCCGTCGGCCACAGCCATGCCATCGTAACAAAGCGTGCCACCCGCGCGGCGGCCATCGTCACGCCACAGCCCGTACCATGGGGTGTTGTTTCCCCGCCGTGCGTGTCGCTGAACGATGAACGATTCCCTGGCGCCCCGCCGCCTGCCCCTGCTGATTGCCCTGTTGCCGTTGCCGGTGCTGGCCCAGAACGCCGCCGACCCTGCCCCGCAGCAGCTGCCGACCGTGGAGGTGCAGGCCGCGCGCGTGCAGGGCATCGATCCGTTCGCGTTGCCGGCCAGCCAGGACACGGTGTGGGTAGGCGACGACCGCAGCGGGCCCGGGGTGCAGGTGTCCGAGGCGCTGGCCGGGGTGCCTGGGGTGCTGGCCCGTGATCGCCAGAACTATGCGCAGGACACCCAGCTGTCGATCCGCGGCTTCGGTGCGCGCTCCACCTTCGGCGTGCGCGGCGTGCGGGTGCTGATCGATGGCGTGCCGGCCACCATGCCTGATGGCCAGGGCCAGCTGTCGCACGCCAGCCTGCTTGGTGCCGAGCGCATCGAGGTGCTGCGCGGCCCGTTCTCCGCCCTGTACGGCAACTCCTCCGGCGGCGTGCTGCAGGTGTGGAGCGCGCAGGGCCAGGCCGGCGATCCGTGGCGGCTGCGGGTGAACGCCGGTGCCGACAACACGGTCAGCGTCGGCGCGCAGCTGCGCGGTGCCGGCCCGGTGATCGACTACAACATCGCCGCCAACCACTTCCACACCGACGGCTGGCGCGACCACAGCGAGGCGCGGCGTGAGTCGCTCAACGCACGGCTGGGCGCTGAAGTCGGCGGCGGCCGCCTGGAGCTGCTGCTCAACGCGCTGGATGCCCCCGATGCGCAGGACCCGTTGGGCCTGACCCGCGCCCAGGTGGCGGCCAACCCGCGCCAGGCCACGGCCGTGGCCGAGCAGTACAACACCCGCAAATCGGTGCGGCAGCAGCAGGCCGGCCTGCGCTGGACCCGCGAAAGCGGCGCCCAGCGCTGGCAGCTGATGGGCTACGCCGGGCAGCGCGCGGTGACCCAGTTCCTGCCGATTCCGCCTACCGCGCAGGCCAACCCGCTGCACGCCGGCGGCGTGATTGACCTGGACGGCGGCTATGGCGGCATGGACGCGCGCTGGGGCTGGAACGGCGACCTGGCCGGGCGCCCGCTGGACGTGGTGGCGGGCATCAGTGCCGACCGCCAGCGCCAGCACCGCACCGGCTACGAGAACTTCGTCGGCAGCACCCTGGGCGTGCGCGGCCGCCTGCGCCGCGACCAGATCGACACCGTGCAGAACGTCGACCAGTTCGCCCAGGCGTGGTGGCAGTGGAGCCCGCGCTGGTCGCTGCTGGCCGGCGTGCGCCACAGTGCCGTGCGCTTCGAATCCGATGACCGCTACATCACCGGCAGCAACCCCGACGACAGTGGCCGCCGCCGCTATCAGGCGACCACGCCGGTGGCCGGGGTCAGCTTCGAGGCGACCCCGCAGTGGCGCCTGCACGCCGCCGCCGGACGCGGCTTCGAAACCCCCACCTTCAACGAGCTGGGCTACCGCAGCGACGGCCAGGCCGGCCTGGCGCTGGACCTGTCGGCCGCGCGCAGCCGCAACATCGAGGTCGGCAGCAAGTGGCATGCGCAGAACGGAACCCAGCTCGATATCAGCGTGTTCCGCGCCGTTACCGACGACGAGCTGGCCGTTGCCAGCAATACCAATGGCCGCAGCACCTACCGCAACATCGGCCGCACCCGCCGCCAGGGCGTGGAACTGCAGTACCAGCAGCCACTGGCCGAGCAGTGGGAACTGCAGCTGGCCTGGACCTGGCTGCAGGCACAGGTGCGTTCGCCGTACCTGACCTGCGGTGGCAGCGGTTGCCGCGTGCCCGACACGGTGGTGGCGGCCGGCAGCCGCCTGCCCGGCGTGCCACGGCAGCAGGCCTTCGCCCGCCTGCAGTGGTCGCCCGGCGACTGGCAGTGGGCGCTGGAAGCCAATGCCAGCAGCGACACGGTGGTGAACGACTTGGCCACCGAGCGCGCGCCCGGCTACACCGTGCTGAACCTGGAAGCCGGCCGCCGCTGGGCGCTGCCCGGCGGTGACCTGCGTGCCTTCGCGCGGCTGGACAACCTGCTCGACCAGGCCTATATCGGCTCGGTGATCGTCAACGATGGCAACGGCCGTTTCTACGAGCCGGGCCCGGACCGGCGCGCCAGCGTGGGCCTGCAGTGGTCGTGGCGCTGATCCATTCGGACGCGCTGCGTTACATACGCTTACATCTTCACGAACCGGTAACGCAGGGCGCGTCGCTATCATGACGCAAATGGGAATCGGCCATGCCGTGCAGCTGACGGGCCGGGTGGGCGTGGCCTATCCCGGCTTCCCGCGCAGCCTGAAGCGCGCGCTGGCCAACCTGCTGGACAACGCCGGGCGCTACGGTGGCGGCGCGCAGGTCGAGGCGTCGGGCGACGCCAAGGCCATCCACATCCGCATCACCGACCAGGGCCCGGGCATACCGGCCGGAGAACGGGCGCGGATGCTGCAGCCGTTCCAGCGGCTGGAGGCTTCACGCAGCGCGCGCCATGGCGGCACCGGGCTGGGCCTGAGCATCGCGGTGGCCGTGGTGCAGGCGCACGGCGGCCAGCTGGCCCTGGAGGATGGCGACGGGGGCCGCGGGCTGTGCGTGCGGATCACCCTGCCCCGCAGCGGGTAGTGGCGGGGGCCGGGGGGGGGCCGCCCCCCCCCCCCCCCACCGGGGTGGGGGGGGGGACGGCGCGGGGCGGCCGGCAGGGGGGGGG